>JBGPHO010000052.1:0-12631 GCA_041484425.1 Gemmatimonadaceae bacterium | reverse complement strand
GACATCAATCCCCCGAACGCGCTGGCGAGAACCGAGACCAGGGAGCGATTCTTTTTCTGCTCGAGGTCCGCGGCGGTCAGATACCTTCCGCGACCCTGCTGCCGGCGCCTCTCGAAGCCAGCGAGGTAGGATGTCGACGGATCGCCCGCGACCTTCACCGGCTCGAGCGTCGTGCTTGCCTTGGCGAGTCGAAAGACCGGCCCCGTCGAATCGCCCTGCACGAGAAGGTCGATGTCCAGGGGCTCGTAGCCGGCGCGCCGGATCTCGAACCTGTGCTGACCCGGCGCGACGTTTGGAATGCGCGCCTCCCCGCTCCAGTCGGTCCTGGCCGACACGTTGAGGTCGGAGAGGCTGACCTGGGCGTCGGCGAGCGGCGCGCCCGACTGCGCATCGGTGACGGCGGCGATGACGAGGGACGTCTTGCCCGCGGCCTGAGCGTCGACGCGGAAGCAGGGGATCGCCAATAGGGCGACGAGCGCTACCGCCGTGGCGACACCAGACTTCAATGAGTGAGCCATATGAATTCGAAGGTATGCGGGCCGACCGCCACCGGTCAATGCGAAATCGGATGACGACGCAAAAAAACGCGCTCTTTCGAGCGCGTTTTTCATTTCTTCGATTCTGTGGTCGCTACTACGGCAGGACGAACTGAACCCTGCTCTCGACCGGGAAGTTGTTGCTCCTGAGGACTGCTACGGCGGTAAAGGATCCGTGCTGGCCCTTCGAGTTCCAGCTTTCCTCGAATGCGGTCTCGCCCTTGCCCTGCAGGGTCTCGCTGCGCATCGCCGAGGTGAACATGCGGCCCTGGCTCCAGCGCCACACTTCCTTGCCGGCGAAATCCTTCACCGCGAAATCGTGCGTCTGACCGTCGGGGAACTGGAGCTCCAGCATCTTCGACGTGTTGTTGCGGACGTTGAGGGTGAAGCGGAGCTTGTCCGCGTCGTCCTTGGGTCTCGTAATGTCGAATGTGGTGACGATCGGGGCCGTCTTCTCAGTGGAATGCCTTGCAGTGGCGATCGGCTTTTCAGCGTGGGAAAAGGGAGCGGCGGCGAAGGCGACGGTGGCAGCGCACAGCAGTGGGAGAATTAAGCGGTTATCCATTACGACAGTCGGTGCGGCGATTTCCTGGTGGGCGGGCGGGGCGGTTCTCACTCTGTGTGAGACGCTCAACATATCGTTCTATTGACGAGCGGTCAACAGTGAAGTCACAGACTAACTCCGCTTGAGTGTTGGACTTGCGCCCCGGCGAAATGTTCGGCCTCTCTTCGGAACGTAGGGGCGTATTTGCTTGTGAAAATCTTCACAAGCGGTTATTTTCCTCCCAGAATGGAAGACGAAAAGCGGTCGCAACAGAGCTCCAAAAAGGGTCTCTCCGGCGGCGATTTTGCGGGCCTCGGAATCCAGTTCGCGTTCGCCATCATCGTCTTCCTTTACGCCGGACAGTGGCTCGATAACCGGCTCGGTACAAATGCGTTGTTCACGATCGCCGGCGTCTTCATCGGCGCGGGGGCGGCGTTCTACAACATGTACCGCAAGATCTCGGCGGCTCAGAAGCTGGACGACGAAGAACGGCGCGGACGAGGCCGGGAAGAGTGAAGGAAAAGAGAGCACTGGGATTCTTTGCCGGAATCTCGGCCGCCCTCATCATCATCGCCACAATCGTACTGAGGATGTATTTCAGGACGGTGGATCAGCACCACGCGATGCTCATTTCTGCTGGACTGGCTTTCGCAGTACAACTCGGCTCTTACGCGCTGCTCCGACCCGCGCGACCGGGCCACGGACAGCCCGGCGAGCTGCTGATCCGCTGGGGAATTGGTGCTGTTCTGCGATTGTTCGTGCTGGTGCTGTACGCGCCCCTGGCGAGAATCATCAATCTCTCGCTCGAGGCCGCGCTGGTAAGTCTGGTGACGTTCTTCTTCCTGACGATGATGGCCGAACCACTCCTGCTCGAATATGATCGCTGACCAAAAAGATTTCATCACGCCGCACATCACCGACGCGCACACGCTCGACTACCCGTGCTTCCACTCGGGCTTCGTGTGCGAGTACGAGCTGCCGCGCTGGAATCCGATCCACATCGGCCGCTTCGCCCTCGACATCTCGCCGACCAGGCACGTCGTCATGCTCTGGATCGCGGCGCTCCTCTGCATCGTCACGACGCTGCTCGCTCTCCGCGCGCACAATCGCAGAACGCGCGACGGAAAAGCGCCGAGGGGTTTCGGAAACGGGCTGGAGGCGCTGGTGCTTTACCTGCGGAACGAAGTCGTGCTCCCGAACGTCGGCCCCCATGGGAACGGCTATGTGCCGTTCCTGCTGACGCTCTTCTTCTTCATTCTGTTCGCCAATCTCCTCGGGCTCGTACCATACGGGGCGACCGCTACCGGCAACATCTCCGTCACAGCCACGCTGGCGATCGTGACGTTCATCGTCATCGAGTTTGCGGGAATGAAAGCGCAGGGCTGGGGCTACATCAACACGATCGTCTTCTGGCCGCACGACATGGCGCTCGGGATGAAGCTTCCGATCACGTTGATACTGACGCCGATCGAGATCATCGGAAAGTTCACGAAGCCGTTCGCGCTCGCGATACGTCTCTTCGCCAACATGGTCTCGGGGCACGTCGTCCTGCTGGCGCTCATCAGCCTCATCTTCACTTTTGCCACCTGGATACTCGTGCCGGTGCCGATCGCTATGGCCATCGGCATCTCGTTCCTCGAATTGTTCGTGGCATTTCTGCAGGCGTTCATCTTCACGCTTCTGTCCAGTGTGTTCATTGGACTGATTCGCGAGGGTGCGCACTGACGCGGAGACAAGCTCAACTTCGCGTAGGTATCCAGCCGAGCGGGCTGGAGAAGTCCGTTGGGACCCTGGTCCCGATGACGGACGGCGGTCGAGAGATCGCGAGCATGGCATATCACGATTGATGAAAGGGGAATCACAATGCATACGATCTTTGCGCTGCTTCAGACCACCGCAGGGTTCTCGCGCGAGTATACCGGCGCGTGGGCCATGCTCGGCGCCGGTATTGGCGCGGGTCTCGCCGTAATCGGCGCGGGCATCGGTATCGGACGTCTCGCTGGGCAGGCGATGGATGGAATGGCGCGTCAGCCGGAGATGGCCGGACGCATCCAGACGGGCGCGATCATCTTCGCGGCGCTGATCGAAGGAGTGGCGCTGTTCGCGGTCGTCATCTCGTTCCTGATTCAGGGTAAGTTCAAGTTCTAATGTTTCAAGGGTGCGGAACGCGGCGGCTTCCGCGCGCGCCGCGGTCCGCGACCCGACAAACTCTTCAACGCAAACTCCACCGGAGCCGATCCGCTAAGATCACGACGCAACCATGACCACTTTCATCTACGCACTCCTGCAGCAAGTGGCGGCAGCACCGGAAGAATCCGCGCAGTCGGGCGATCTACTCTCGCCGAACGGCGGCCTGATGTTCTGGACGCTCGTCGTCTTTCTGATTCTCTTCGCCATCCTCGGCAAGCTCGTCTTCCCGAAGATCACTGCCGCCGTCGAGGCGCGCGAAAAAGCGCTCGAGGAAGCGATCGAGGGGGCCAAGCGCGATCGCGAGGAAGCAGCGCGGGCTCTGGCCGAGCAGCTGCGGCAGATCGAGGCAGCGAGGGTGGAGGCGCAGAAGATCATCGTCGAAGGGCGTCAGACCGGCGACAAGCTGCGCGCCCAGATGATCGAAGAGACGCACCAACAGCAGCAACAGCTGCTCGAGCGCGCTCGCCGCGAGATCGAGCAGGAGAAGGAGCGGGCGATCGCCGAGCTGCGCCGTGAGGCGATCGAGCTGGCCATCGCCGGCGCGAGCAAGGTGATCGAGAAGAATCTCGACGATCAGGCGAACCGGAAGATCGTCGAGAGCTTTCTCGCTTCGATTCCCGTGACGGAGACCAAGCGCGGATGAACGAGGAACGGATTGGCCGCAACTACGCCGGGGCGCTTCTGGCGCTCGCCCGAAAGAGTGGGGAGCAGGAAGAGTGGGGCCAACTCATCGACGCAATCTCGGTGGGGATGCGCGAGGACCCTACGCTGAGGACGTTTCTCGAGTCGCCGAAATTGTCAGCGGCGCGCAAGATCCAGATTCTGGGGAAAGCGCTGGGTCGCGGGGTTCCGAAGCTCTTTCTGCGCTTCCTCGAGACGGTAATCATGAAACGCCGCCAGATGCTGATTCCGGAGATCGCATCGGAGTACAGGAGTCTGATCGACGAGTCGGAGGACCGGGTTCACGTGAACGTGACTGTCGCTCGCGAGATGGCGGAGCCGGAGCGGGACGCGCTGTCTCGACAGCTGGGGCGGCTGTTCGGCAAGCGGGTCGTCCCGCACATCTCCCTCAATCCGGCGATTCTGGGTGGCGTGATCGTGAAGGTGGGAGATACGGTCATGGACGGATCGGTACGGCGCCGGCTCGCCTCCCTGAAGCACAGGATGCTGGCAACGGTCACCCGGTAGAACACCGGCGATCTTAGCGGCCCGAGTTCAGCAAATCGGCCCGGTTGGGCGTACTTATTGAATGGTCGCGATCACGTGCGACCCTATCGTTTTCAAACCGGTCCCGTGCTCGGTCATATGTCGCTCAATCCAAAGACGCCGATGAGACTACTCTCGGCCATCGCGCTGGCATTCGTGGCGGCTCCCACATTGGGCGCCCAGGTTCTCAAGCCCGGATTGCAGCCCGGCCTCACGCGAGCCCCGGACAGCGTGCGAAAAATCTCGCTGAACGAGGCCATAGCGATGGCCCAACTGAACTCTCCCGATGCCATCCAGGCGGAGGGAACCGAGAGAACGAGCAAGGCGGCGCGAGTTTCGGCCGTCGGAGCGATTCTGCCAAGTGCCACGCTCAGCGCCGGCCACGTAGTCCAACTGGGCGGCGGGCTGACGCGACTCAATCAGAACGGAGAGCAGGTCACGGTCGCCCAGAAACCGACCAACAACACCGGTCTGACGCTCAACATGACGCTCTTCGACGGAGGCCAGCGGCTCTACGACTTGCGCACGTCGAACTATCAGATCGCGGCGGCGGAAGCGAATCGAGTGGCGGTCAAGTACAACGTCGCTCTCGGTGTGAAACAGCAGTACTACGCGGTGCTGGCCGCCATCGAGAGCCAGGACGCGGCGGCTCTGCAAATGGCGCAGGCGGCCGAGCAGTTCAAGTCCTCGGTAGCAAGGGTGCGGGCGGGAGCAGCGACAAGGTCGGATTCATTGCGCGGCGTGATTCAGGTCGGTAACGCCCAGCTGGCTCTGATCACGGCTGCGAGCAACAAGGAAGGGGCGGACGCGGCGCTCACCAGGCTTGTCGGATCGCCGGTGCCGGTTACGGTGGACCCTGCTTCGGTGCAGGAGAACATGTCGGCGCTCCCGGATAGCGCGCAGCTGGCGGTGCTCGCCCTGACCGGGCCGGCGGTGCAGCAGGCGCAAGCCGGCCTTGACGTGGCGGAGGAATCCAGGAAAGCGTCCAAGGCTACCTACCTTCCATCGTTGACCGCGAGCTACTCGCGCAGCGGCAGCGGAACCGACCCGCGCTTCGGGTTCGGGACCGATCCTTTCACGTATAGTGGTCGGCTCGCCTTCTCGCTTTCGTATCCAGTGTTCAACAATTTCCAGCGTGAGGAAGGGGTCGTTCGCGCGAGGGTCGCCGAGGTGAACGCGCAGGCGGCATTTCGGGATGCGCAGCTCGGGGCGGTTCAGCTGTTGACGCAAAACATCGGAGCGATACGGGGCGCATCACAGCGGGTGGCGGTGCAGGTCGCGTCCGTCGCGGCGGCTGAGGAGGATGTTCGGGTGCAGCAGCAGCGATACAACATTGGGGCCTCTGTGCTCCTCGACCTCATCACGTCGCAGGCGGCGTTGGCGACGGCGGAGCAGGCGCTGATTCAGGCGCGCTACGATTACCGGATTGCACGGGCGCAGCTCGAGGCGCTCATCGGAAGGGATCTGCAGTGAACGGTTACGAAACTTCCAGCAAGCAAATGATAGAGAAAGAGAAATCGTTCGCGCGCCGACTCGGGCCTGGCGTTCAGAGATCGAGGAGCCTTGCGCTCGCGCTGGTTGTGGCGATCGGGGCGTGCAAGAAAACCACGGATGCCGCACTCGTGATCGAGACGGCGCCGGTCGAGCGGCGCAGCATCGTGCTGAGCGCGCAGGCGAACGGCACCGTGGAGCCGATCGACGTCGTCGAAGTCAAGTCGAAGGCTTCGGGCACGATCATCAAGATGCCAGTCGATATCGGATCGTACGTAAAGGTCGGCGATCTGCTGGTTCAGATCGACCCGCGCGATGTGCAGAATCAGTACGACCAGGCGGCGGCGGGGCTCAGCTCGGCGACCGTGTCGAGGGCGGTTGCTCTGGCGCAGCGCAACCGGTCGGCGGACCTGTTCAAGCAGAACATCATCACCGCGGTCGAAATGGAGGCAGCGACGGTCGCCTTCGCGAGCGCGGATGCGTCCTTCGTCAACGCGCGGACCAATCTCTCCATTGCAAAAGTCCGGCTGGAAGATGCCACGGTTACCGCTCCCACGAATGGCACCATCATCGAGCGACCGGTGTCTGTAGGAACGGTAATTACGTCAGCTACGACCTCGGCGAGCGGTGGGACTACAATTCTCAAAATGGCCGACCTGACCAAGGTCAGGATGCGCGCATTCGTAAACGAGACTGACATCGGCAACGTCAAACCGTTGCAGACGGCTACGGTGACTGTCGACGCATTCCCGAATCGCAAATTCGTGGGAGTGGTCGAGAAGGTCGAACCGGAGGCGGTCGTGCAATCGAGCGTTACGATGTTCCCGGTCCTCGTGAGTCTCAACAACTCTGACGGCGCGCTCATGCCCGGCATGAACGGACAGGTGGTGATGGACATCCTGCGTCGCGACAACGTTCTCGCGGTGCCGAGTGATGCGATACGAAATGCGCGAGACGCGGCGACGGTGGCTCCGGTTCTGGGGGTTAGTCCCGACTCGTTGAAGGCGGCGCAGGCGGCGGGGCGGCAGGCACGCGGGTTTGGAGCGGGTGGAACTGCGTCGTCGACGGCTTCTTCGGGCGACACCACAGGCCGTCGCCGGTACGGTGCGGCGAGCTCGACGCGCGGCGCATTCGGCGCGCAAGCCGCGGCGTCGGGTACGGCGTCATCGACCGGCCGCCGTGGCGGCGGCGGTGGCGGCGGTGGCGGCGGTGGTGCCGGTGGTGCCGGTGGTGCCGGTGGTGCCGGTGGTGCCGCGGGCGCCGGAGCGGCGGGCGGCGCCGCGGGAGTTACCGGCCGGACCGGCGGTGCTCTGTTCGTGTTCGCGAAGAAGGGCGACACATACTCGCCGCGCGTCATTCGCGTTGGAGTCAGCGATTTCGACTACACCGAGATACTGAACGGGGTACAGCAAGGCGAGCAGGTGGCGCTGCTCGGACCGGCGGTGCTGCAAGCGCAGCGCGTACAGACTCAGGCTCGCATCAGAGCGGGGACGGGTGGTGGGCTTCAGCAACAGACGACTCCTGCGGCGGGCGGCGCTGGTGCGGCTGGTGGAGCCCGCGGTGGTGGCGCGGGCGGCGGTGGACGGCCGCCTGGTACATAAGGAGGCAGCACCATGCTACTCACGGAAACGATTGGCGTAGCGCTCGGAGCGCTCAGGGCGAACAAGCTTCGCTCGTTTCTGACGATGCTTGGCGTCGTGATCGGAGTGGGAGCAGTGATCGCCGTCGTCGCACTTGGACGGGGCGCCCAGGAGTCGGTCAACGCAAGAATCTCGGCACTGGGAACCACTCTTCTCACCGTACAGCCCGGACAGATCTTCGCGCCTGGCGGCGTTTCCTCCGGTAGCGATCGCGCTCCGATGATTGTGTCGGACGCCAAGGCGCTCGACTCAGCGGGGCCGGCGGTTGCGGCGGTCGAGCCCGAGATGCAGAAGCAGCTCCAGGTTCAGTACCTGAACACGAATACCAATACCACCGTACTCGGCACGACCGCCAATTATCTCGACGTGCGCAAGTACACGATTGCGAACGGGAAGATGTTCACCGAGGGTGATGACCGCGCGAGCAGGCGCGTGGCGGTCCTCGGCGCGACAATTCCGGACAATCTCGGAGTGCCGGCGGCGAATCTCGTGGGTCAGAACGTGCGAATCGGTGGATTTCTGTTCGAAGTCCTCGGAGTTCTCGCCAGCAAGGGAAGCGGTGGCGGGTTCGGGAATCCGGATGATCAGGTGCTGATTCCAATCACAACCGCGCAGTTTCGTGTGTTCGGCAACGACAGGTTGCGTCAGATCGGAGTGCTGGCTGCATCGGAAACGCAGATTCCGCAGGCGATGGCCGCGATTCAGCGGACGCTCAGAAAGGAGCACAGATTGCGCGTCGGAGTACCTGACGATTTCCAGATCCGCAATCAGGCCGACTTCCTCAACACGCTTGGCGAGACGACGCAGATCTTCACTTTTCTCCTTTCGGGAATCGCGGCGGTGAGTCTTCTCGTCGGCGGCATCGGCATCATGAACATCATGCTGGTGTCGGTTACGGAGCGGACGCGCGAGATCGGCGTAAGGAAAGCACTCGGTGCGACTCCCAAGAACATTCTGCTCCAATTCCTGATCGAAGCGGTGGTGCTGTGCCTGCTCGGCGGGGTGGGCGGGGTCATCTTCGGCTGGCTTGGCGCGGTCGCACTGGCCAAGTTCGGGAACTTCAATACCTCGGTGGCGCCGTCGTCAATTCTGCTGGCGTTTTTCTTTTCGGGGTTCGTGGGGATTCTTTTCGGCGTGTGGCCGGCTCGACGCGCCGCCGGGCTCGATCCCATTCAATCGCTGCGCTACGAATAACAGTTGGGGCGTGGATCGCGGCGAGTTGGGCCGGCATCCACAATACCAAAGCAGGGAGCTATCGGCTTGGCAGCTAATCGCCGGGAGGAAGCGCCCCGATTCATACACCGCTCTTTCCCAGCCTCAGCCCTGCCCCTATCTTGGGCTTCCCTTCCGGCCGCTCCCGTCCAGCTGCCGGCACTAAATCCAATGGAGGTCGAATGAGACTCCGCTACCTTGCGGTCTCTCTGTTGTGCCTTGCTGCCGCCAACGCGGGTGCCCAGGCAGCCGGGAATTCGGAAGCGAGCAAGAGCCCCGAGCTGCGCATCGACTACACCAGGGAGACGCTGCCGAACGGCCTGACCGTGGTCTATCACGTAGATCACTCGACACCCGTGGCCGCCGTTCTTCTGTGGTACAACGTCGGATCGAAGATGGAGCAGTCGGGCAAGACCGGCTTCGCGCATCTGTTCGAGCACATGATGTTCAAGGGATCCAAGAATGTCGCGGACGGACAGCACTGGGCGCTTCTGGAAGCGGCGGGCGGGAGAGCCGGGGCCGACATCAACGGCACCACCAGCTGGGACCGCACGAATTACTTCGAGCAGATTCCCTCGAACCAGCTGGAGCTCGCGCTGTGGCTGGAGTCGGACCGCATGGGCACGCTGACCGAAACGCTGACGCAGGAGAAGCTCGACAACCAGCGTGAAGTGGTGAAGAACGAGCGGCGGCAGAGCGTCGACAATCAGCCCTATGGAACGTGGGTCGAGAAAGCCGAAGAAGCGCTCTTTCCCGGCGATCACCCGTACCATCACTCGGTGATCGGGTCGATGACGGATCTCTCGAATGCGTCCGTCGCCGATGTCAGAAGCTTCTTCAAGACTTACTACGCACCCAACAATGCGGTGCTGGTTGTCGCCGGGGACATCGACGTCCCGCAGGCGAAGGCGATGGTTCAGAAATATTTCGCGCCGATTCCTCGCGGGCCGACGCCACCTCCCCTCGCCAACATGAGAGTGCCGGTGAACGTCGGATATGAGAACCGGATCGTCGTCCAGGACGCTCAGGCTCCCGCGCCCGCCATCTATGTGGCGTACCGCGTGCCTTCGGCGAAGGATCCGCGCGCGCCGGTGGTCAGCCTGCTCGGAGACGTCATGGGTGGCGGCCGTTCGTCGCGCCTTTACGACGCGCTCGTGCGGAGGCAGCAGGTTGCCACCAACGTCGCCGGCTTCAACTTCGGGCTGGCCGATGGCGCCGACATGCTGGTGTTCACAGCAACCGGAAAACCAGGCAGCAATCCCGACTCGCTCGAGAAAGCGCTGCTCGCGGAGCTGGCGGGCGCATCATCCTTCACGCAGCCCGAGCTCGATCGGGCGCGGGCGTCGGAGCGCTTTGCGTTCGTCGACGGACTTCAGACCACCGGCGGCTTTGGCGGGCGAGCGGATCGTCTCGCGGAAGGATGGACATTCTTCCACGACCCCAATCACGTCAACAAGGTTCTCGGTGAATTCGACCGTGTTACGCTCGCGGATCTGAATGCGGTGGCGCGCGAGCGGCTTGTTTCGACAAACCGCGCAATTCTCATTTACGTGCCCGTCAAGAAGACCGCCGCCCTCACCTCTTCGACGAGGACGCCGTAATGCATCGCTCATTGATTTCCAATCGCGGGCTCGCGGCATCATTCGCGCTTGCCCTTGTCTTCGCTTCCGACGCGGCCCGCGCGCAGACAGTGCAGCCGCCACCGCCAGGTGCGCTACGCCCTTACGTCTTTCCCGCTGTAGAACAGTTCCAGCTCGACAACGGGCTGAAAGTCATCGTCGTCCAGAAGCATACCCTTCCGGTGGTGGAGGGCAGGGTAATCATCGACGCCGGGGCGATGCGCGAGCCAGCGGCGAAGAGCGGACTAGCGTCGTTGACGGGTCGCCTCCTCTCCGAAGGCACTGGCACTATGACGGGCGCCGATATCGCGCGCGCCATGGATGCTCTTGGCGCGCAATACGGCACCGGCGCGGGATTCAGCACTTCATTCGCCGACGTGGTTGCGCTCAAGAACGTGTTTCCGCAGGCGATGGAGCTGGCGGCGAAGACCGTCATCGCTCCCAGCCTTCCGGTGAGCGAATTCGGCCGGGTGAAGAACCAGGCTATGGCGGCTTATCAACAGACTCACGCGCGAACCGCGGGACTCGCGGCAGATGCATTCATTCGGGCCGCGTTCGACAGCACGGCTCCTTTCTCACGTCCGGCAAGCGGCAACCTCGCTACGATCGGAGCGCTCACACGCGACGATGTGGTCAACTGGCATCGAACGATGTTCGCCCCCGCCGCTGCCACCCTGCTGCTAGTCGGAGACCTTTCGAGCGGGGAAGCGAGATCGGTCGCGCAGCAGGCATTCGGCAAGTGGACTGCGAGCAGAGCCACGTTGCCGGCGGTGTCGAATCCAGTGAAGGCGAGCACTGGGACGCGGGTGATTCTGGTGGACCGTCCCGGCTCAGTGCAGTCGTCGATCGTGGTTGGCCAGGCTGGTTTTCGGGCGACTGATCCCGATTACATCTCGATGGTCGCTCTGAATCACGTCCTCGGCGGCGGGTTCAGCTCGCGGATGAACATGAATCTGCGCGAGAAGCATGGCTACACGTATGGCGCGTTCAGCGGTCTGGATCTGAGGCCGGGCGCGGGAGCGTTTCGCGCGAACTCGGAGGTGAGAACGAACGCCACTGATTCCGCGCTCGTCGAAGCGATTGGCGAGTACCGCAGAATCGCAAGCGAGGCTGTGCCCGCGCCCGAGCTGCAGGGTATGGTGAACAATCTGGTCTCCGGTTTCCCCAACTCGGTGCAAAGCGTCCAGGGTTTGTCGGCAAGCCTGCAGAACCTGATTGTGTGGGGACTCCCGCTCGACTTCTACACGACGTACCGTGAGCGGTTGTCGGCGGTGACGCCCGATGACTTGAAACGCGTGGCGGCGAGCAAGCTCACGCCCGACAATGTGATCGTCGTCGTTGCAGGCGACCTCTCCAAGATCGAGGCGCCGATTCGGGCGCGGAATCTGGGAACGGTCGAGGTCTGGGATCCAAACGGCAATAAGGTTCGGTAAGGGGCAGCAGGTGCATGCCGAAGGGCCGGCTCGAAAAGAGCAGGCCCTTCATTTTTGCGCTACTACCAACTGCAACTGAAGACTACCTGCCGGGGGCTGTCGGCGGGCCGGCTCGGGGCTGCGTGCCGGAGATGTGCGCCATCGCCGAAGACTTCGAATAACTTGGAGCAATGAAAGCGGTCATCATCACCCGTCCCGGCGGTCCGGAAGTTCTGGAAGTGCAAGAGCGACCGAAACCGGAGCCCGGTGTCGGACAGATTCGCGTGCGGGTGAGAGCATCGGCGCTCAATCGCGCGGATCTCTTGCAGCGAGAGGGGCATTATCCCGTTCCGCCCGGCGTTTCGGCGGACATCAGCGGGATGGAATACGCGGGCGAGGTCGATGCCCTCGGGCCGTTGGAGAACCTTTGGAAGATCGGCGACCGGGTGATGGGGATCATCGGCGGCGCCGGCCACGCCGAGTACTTGTGCGTGCACGAGCGAGAAGCGATGCCGGTTCCCAAAGGGATGTCGTGGGAGGACGCCGGCGCGATACCGGAAGTTTTTCTCACAGCGTACGACGCGCTCTTCAATCGGCTGGCGCTTCGCACTGGTGAAACGCTGCTCATTCACGCAGTGGGGAGTGGAGTCGGAACCGCGGCCTTGCAGATTGCGCGCGCGGCGGGAGCGAGGGTGGTTGGGACCGCTCGCTCCCCTGACAAGCTCGAGAGGGCAAAGAAGCTCGGCCTCGATGTAGGGATCGATGCTTCGCGCGGGGATTG
>JBGPHO010000051.1:0-12661 GCA_041484425.1 Gemmatimonadaceae bacterium | reverse complement strand
CGCCGCGTCAGCTTCGTTGGCAAGTCCAAGCTGCGTCATGAACGCGGCGAGCGTGAACTCTCTTACACCCAGGCCGGCCGGCGCGATCGGCGAGATGAAGCCCAGGATGTACGCAGCGGTGTAAACTGCGATGTACGAGGACATTTCGCCAGGCGCTGCGCCGAGCAGGCCCCGCACGAAAAGCTGAAACGCGATTCCGTAGAACAGCCACGAGAGAGTGCTCGCGACAGCCGCGGTCCAGATGCTCCTGGCCGGAACCGAAGGAGGCGCGACCTCCCTGCCGACCAGACTGCCCATCCAGATCGCGAGCGGCGGAAGAAAACGCGGCGCGCTGAGGAGCAGAGCTGCCAGCAGCAGAACGGCGAGGCCGACTAACAGCGGTTGGCCGAGGAGCTTCGCGCTCGTGATCATGACGATGGCGGTGCCGGT
This sequence comes from Gemmatimonadaceae bacterium, assembly GCA_041484425.1. Taxonomy (GTDB): domain Bacteria; phylum Gemmatimonadota; class Gemmatimonadetes; order Gemmatimonadales; family Gemmatimonadaceae; genus UBA4720. The sequence continues at coordinate 12,232 of JBGPHO010000051.1, read as the reverse complement.
GGCGAGACTCACCGCTTGCATGATCACCGAAGAGCCGGCAGCGGCAATGGCCGATAGGCCGCGCTTTCTCGCCATCACACCCATGGCGGTGAGCGACCAGACATTTCCGGGAACGTACTTTCCGAGATTGGACAGAAACCAGATCCGGGCCGCGTCGATGAACGGAACGTGCGAATCCCAGGCTTCGAGCACGCGGCGCCAGCCTTCGATGAGGAGCGCGTAGGTGACGAGAATCAGCGCCGTGGCCGCGGCGATCCATTCCCATCCAAACTGGATATGGGTGAGCCTCGATTCAACCTTGTTCCATTGGGTCGCCAGTGAGCGCGCGGCGAAGAAAAGCACCGCCGCGGCAAAGATCCACTGCGCGACCTTGAATAGGTTACGACGCGTGAGCGCCAAGAACCTGTCGGTATATCTCTGCGTATCGGCGCGCGGCGGACTCGGGCGCGAAGGCAGAGAGTGCGTAGAGGCGCCCTGCCTTGCCCAGCTGACTTCCGCGGCCATCGCGGGCGAGCAAATCGTCGAGCGCGCTCGCGAGGGCAGCTCTGTCACCGGGCTTGACGAGCAGCCCCGTCTTCTCGTGCTGGATCACGTCGCGAAGTCCGCCGGAATCGAACGCGACGACCGGCGTCTCGCAGAGGAGCGCCTCGACCGCCACCAGGCCAAGACCCTCGTCGACCGATGGGATGACGACGGCGGCGGCACGCTGGTATAGCTGAGGAAGCTCCGATTGAGAAAGCTGTCCATGCCAGCGGATACGCGAAGCGACTCCCAGTTGTTGCGCGAGCTGCTTCAGTGCCTCGCGATTTGGCCCGTCGCCGACTATGTCGAGCGACGCGGCAGGTGTCTTCATCGAAGCCAGCGCGTGCAGAAGGTGCTCCGCACCCTTCTGATCGTTGAGGCGCCCTACGAAAAGCAGGCGCTGTCCGTCGCGCGAAGAGCCGGGCCCGAAGAGATTCGTCGCGACAGGCATCGGCGCCACAGTCGGATGAACTCCGGGAACCAGTGCCTCCGTCTCATCCTTGAGCCAGCGCGACACGGTTGTGACGGCCGCGGAGTGCTTGAGAACGTGCCCGAAGAGGGGCTTGGCGACGCCAACTTTGCGAGCCAGGCGCACATCGGTACCATGAAGCGTCGTCACGAGCGGGATGCGCGCGAGCCCGCTAACCCACGTTCCCACCACGCCGTTGGGGAACCACCAGTGCGCGTGAACCAGCTCCGGCTCGAAGCTGCGTCTCGCCCGAACCGAGTGGACGAAATCGGAGCCGAGAAATCCCACGAGCGCGAGCCTCGCTGTCCATGACGAAGCGACATCGGTCGCCATGTTGCCGGTGTAGGCCAACTTCTCGTAGCGGCGAGGCGCGTATCTGAATCGCTCGACGCTGATTCCCTCCATCTCTTCGGAGGCGGGAAGACCGGCGCCCGCGGGCGCTACGACGCGAACATTGACGTTCTCCGCCCGGAGCGCCACGGCGAGGCGCAGGATGAACGAGCCGGCGGCGTCTCCTTCCGATCGCGGGAACGAGTGCGTGAGGAACAGTACGTTCATTTGGTCAGCGATTCGCCGTCGTGTCGCGTTCCCGCGATAAGTCTTCGATGCGAGACCGCAGCTGGCTCAGCTCGGCCCGCTGTGCGGCAATCATCTCACCGAGGAGGCCAGTGGCGAACAAAACGCTTCCCACCGTCACGCAGGTCTCGACGAGATTCACAAGTGGGCGGAATCCGACGCCGCCGATCACGCGCCAGACGATTGCGACGATGCCAACGATCACGCCGACAACGAACAGCGCCGCACCCAAAACTCCGAAGAGAAGCAGCGGCTTCCTGGCAAAGCGGAGCTCGAACCAGACAGCCAGCATGTCGAGCACGCCGACGGGAATGCGTCCGATTCCAAACTTCGACTGTCCAGCGTTTCGTGGATAAAGCGGCACCGAAACCTCCGACAAGGAAAAACCATCGGCCGCGGCCATCACGACCATATATCGATGCCAATCCGGCCGGTTGGGAAGCGCGTCCATCACTTCCCTTCTATATGCCTTGACCGAATTGAGATCACGGACGTTGATCCTGAACAACGACCGACTGAGCCTGTTGTAGATGCCGGAGACAAACGCCTTCTCGTACTTCCCTTCCTTGTAGCCAGTGACGATGTCCGACCGCCCTTCCAAGATTGGTGCGACCAGCCGCGGGATATCCTCCGGCTTGTATTGGAGGTCGGCGGGATAAAACACGAGTACGCTGCCGCGAGAATTCAGGTAGCCCGTGCGGAGCGCATCGGCGATTCCTCGTCGAACGTCATGCCTCACCGGCCGGAGAAACGGGTACTCCGCGGCAAGTCGCTGGAGCACGTTCCAGGAATCATCTACCGACCCGTCGTCGATGACGACGACCTCGTAACGACCGGGCGTCGCTGCGAATGCGACACGCGCCTGTTCCATGAAGACCGGGAGATTCTCCGCCTCGTCCTTGGCGGGGACGAGGACGCTCACATCGGGACGGCTCGCAGCAGGCTGAAGCGCAGAGCCTCCCTTCAGGCGCTGTGCCGCGTCAGCCTGCGGAAGCGAGGTCATACGCGCTTCCGCATCCGGGCGGAGAGAACGCCGAGCTGGTCGCGGTATTTGGCGACGGTGCGGCGGGCGATCTGGACCCCGCTCTCGCGGAGAATGTTGACTATCGCCTGATCGGTGAGCGGGTGCTTCGGATCCTCTTCCTGAACGAGCTTCTGGAGCTGGGCCTTGATGCCGCGGGCCGAGACGTCCTCGCCGTCGGAGGTGGCGAGACCTGAGGAGAAGAAGAACTTGAGCGGCAGCACGCCACGCGGCGTCTGGACGAATTTCTCGTTCGTCACTCGGCTGACCGTGGACTCGTGCATGTTGATCACTTCGGCGACTTCACGAAGCGTGAGCGGTTTGAGGTGCTGGATTCCCTTCTCGAAAAACTCCCGCTGCCGCTCGACGATGTAGTTCATCACCTTGAGCATCGTTTGCCGGCGCTGTTCGATAGCCTGAATCATCCAGTTGGCGGAATTGAGCTTGTTGGAGATGAACTCCTTGTTCTCGCCATCGAACTTCTTCTTGTCGCGCGCGATTTCCTGGTAGGCCCTGCTTAGCTTCAGGCGCGGAAGGTTCGCGTCGTTCAAAAAGACGTGGTAGCGGTCGTCGATCTTCTCGACGATCAGATCGGGGATGATGTAGTTGTCGTCGCGGGAGCCGTATTGGAGGCCAGGCTTGGGATCCAGCTTCGCGATCTCGTCGGCCGCCTTTTGGACGTCGGTGGCGCTGATGCCGAATCGTTTGGAGATCTCGCTCCAGCGGTGGTTGATCAGCTCCTCGAAGCAGTCCCTCACCAGGCGGTACGGAACCGATTGCTCCAAACCAGATTCTCGGAGCTGAAGTAGCAGGCACTCACGGAGATTCTGGGCTCCAACTCCGGGCGGATCGAGCGTCTGGACGGTAGCCAGCATGATCGCGCCCTCCTCATCCGTATAAAGCGGAAGGTCGTCGGTGTCGCGGCCGGCGTCTTCCGCGGCCTTGGTCACGACATCGTTCAGTGCTCGGACGATATCGTCAACTCCGCAGGCGAGATAGCCGTCGTCGTTAATGTTGCCTATGAACTCGTCGGCGAGCAGAGTTTGTCGAGGTGTCAGCTCGAGAAGGCTGACCTGATCGCGGAGGTGGTCGCTCAGGTCGCGTGTGGCGACGGTGACCGGCTCGAAGTATTCCTTCTCCTCGTGCTCTTCGCGGCGGCCGCCCGCGGTGTCGAAGCCATCGAGCAGGATCTCTTCCCAGTCTATCTCGCCGGGCCGCTCGTCCTCGGTCTCCGCTTGCACGGGCTCCGCCTCTTCGCCCTCCTGCTCCTCCTCTTCTTCCTCGTCGGCCTCGACGAGATCGAGAAAGGGATTGTTGAGAAGCTCCTGCTTCAGATGCTGCTGAAGGTCGAGGAGGGGCATGTAGAGCAGATCCATCGCCTGATAGAGGCGCGGATTGATCTTGAGCTCCTGGCGGAGCTGAGTCGACTGATTGAGACCCGGCTTCACGAGACCGTTACCTCGTCTTTGTCGCGAGCGAATCTCTCGCGCAGCCGGGCGGTGAGTGTCGGACCAAGATAGATGTCAGCCACAGTGTCGTCGAATACGAGGTCCCGGACGGTTCCGGACACCTTAACCTGCCCATCGAACATAATGTATGCACGGTCTACGATGTCGAGCGTCTGTTCAACATTGTGATCGCTAATAAGCACGCCAATTCCGCGGTGGCGCAGTCCGGCGACGATTGTTTGTATGTCGTGGACCGCGATTGGATCGACCCCCGCGAAAGGCTCGTCGAGCATCATGAACTTCGGATCCGTAACGAGCGCCCGCGTTATCTCGAGCCTGCGGCGCTCACCGCCGGAGAGAGAGTACGCCTTGTTCTTGCGAAGCCTCTTGATACTCAGCTCGTCAAGGAGCTTCTCGAGCCGCTCCGAGCGCTCTGCGGCCGAGAGCGGAAGCGTCTCCAGGATCGCAAGAATGTTGTCCTCGACCGACAGCTTCCGAAAGATCGAAGGCTCCTGCGAAAGATAACCGATCCCCCGGCGCGCCCGCTCGTACATCGGGAGCTTGCTGATGTCCTGTCCGTCGAGGAAGATTCGGCCGGCGTCCGGCTGAATGAGGCCGACGATCATGTAAAACGTCGTCGTCTTACCCGCCCCGTTCGGTCCGAGGAGTCCGACTATCTCACCCTGTTGGAGGCGGAGCGCGACGTTGTTCACGACCTTTCTGCCGCGGTAAACCTTGGTCAATCCGTCGGCTTCCAGCACGCTGCCGCCGATGAGCGCCGGGCGCGGTGGCGTCGAGAGCGCGATGCGGGAATGCTCACCGGTCTCGCGCATCGCCTCGGCGAACTCGGCGCGACGGGGGGCGATGTCCTTCCAATGGGTTGGTGAAATGCGAACCGTCGCGGCGTCGCGCTCGAGATCGCCGTCCAGCGGAAGAATCACCCCGCTCTCGGCCAGACGGGGCAGGATCGACGCGGTCAGATAGCCGCGGACCTCGTCCTGACCCAGGCGCCCTGCTTCGTGCTCCGCGTTTACGCCCTTGATCCGCAGCGCGCGGAGGTAGTCGTCCCGGTAATGCGCGGCAACATCCCGGATTCTGGCGACGCCCTGGTCGTCGGCGGCGCGGACAATCGCGTGGAGCGCCAGGCCATCGAGCTGGTCCTTGCGCGAAAATCCGGAGATGAGCGCGCGAACGCTATCCGGAAGCTTGTCGCTATCGCTCATCGTGAAATGACGGGAGGCTTGACCACGGCGGGAGGTTTCACCGGTGCGGGAGATTTGCCCTTCGTTGGGACCGCGCCCGGTTTTTCTCCGGTCGAAGCCGCCGCGGGCTCGATCAGCACGCCCGTCGCCTTATCGGTCACGGTAACCGTGGCGACCTTGGCATCCTCGAAGTTGATATCGATGATCCTTCCCCGCACGTAGTTGACTGTGGGCTCGGTTTGGGGGCCTTTCGAATTCTTCATCTGATAGAAGGATTTGGCGTTGCCCTCAGCGACAATCTCGCGAATTCTGGGCTTGCTCGAAGTGTCGGTGCCGACCAGAGAATCGAAGTGAGCGACGATGGTGTCGCCGCTCATCCAGTCTCTCTGAGTGGAGACGACACCCGAATCGGGATTGCTTTCGGCGTAGGCGTTACGCAATGCCCGGACCTCTCGGATGCGCTGCCCCGGCATTATCGCATCAATCGAGTCGGCAATGATCTCGCGGTCGGGAGAAATGGCGTGCGCCCGGCCCGCTCCCCAGGAAATCGCGCGCTGGAGCTGGTTGTTCTGCATCCTCAGGTCGATCGAGTCAGCCACCAGCTCCAGGTCCTTGCTAAGCGCGTGGCCCTTGGGAGTCGCGATCACGCGCTCGACCTGACGGTTGCGGGAGTAAACATCGATAACACCGCCGGTGAGCGTGAAGGCGCGAGTGCCCTTGCCCTGAACCGATGGCTCGCGCATTAGGCGGGCGAAGTCGTGCCCGCTGTCCATGAAGGCCGAATCGCCGGTGGCCAGAAGATCCGGCCGCGTGATCTGAACCTGCCCCGACGCATATACGAGGCTGTCCCCCTCCATTGTGATCCTGTTGGCGACGACGTGGGCGGTATCGGGTGGCTTGCCGCGCCCGGAGGTGTCCTTTTGCACGAGAGTAACCGTAGGGCGGCCCGGAGCAAACATTCTCGTGAGCGGACGCTGAGGCCTGCTGCGGTAGTAGTCGGCGGTGGGCCCGCGGAGCGTGCTGCCGTTGGACTGCACGGCCACGACATCACCCTCGGCGTGGAGATGGTCGTCGCCCTGGTAGTAGGTCATCGTGTGGGAAGTAACCGTTGCTCGTGGCTCGGTATAGTGAACATCCCCGATGAGATAGAGTCTTCCTTCCGATTCATAGTGCTCAGCGCTATCGGCGGTGAGTCTGTTCCCCTGGCCGATGCAGCGAGCGACGATGCCGCCACCCAGGTAGGTGATTCTCCCGCTGGGAGTGTCTTTAATGTTTGCGCGCGTATTTGTCCCCGAAGGGAATTCGAGGTCGCAGCTCCGCGGAATTTCCTGCGCCTCTGTCGTCGCGCCGATCGCGATCAACAAGACGAGCGTGAAGTGCAGCCGCTCAACTTTCAACGTTTCGCGGTATCGGGAGGAACGGGCGCTCGAGCAGCCGGAGGAGCACCAGCAGGACCAGGAGCAGCCTGTGTCGACACGCCCTTCGCGAATCCGCTGGCGCCCTTCAGGATCTGGATGTTCTTCATGTTGGGATCGGAGCGAAATCCGATTCCTTCGAGCCGGCGATTCGGCTCGGTCATCACGAACGCGCTGTCGCTCGAGATCTCATTCTTCTGCTGACTGTAAATCAACTCAGGAGTCGTGAGGCGCCGGCCATCTTCCGACACGACCACGACGTTCTTGCGCGCGATCATGTTGTTGGTGCGAGTGTTGGTTGTTCCGAACCGGGACGTGAGCACCGCGTCCTTGGCGCCCGTGACCGTGAAGAAAGTAGTGTGGACGTTTTCGAGCTCGATGCGGGTGTTGTCGTCGAAGAAATACGCCGTGTCGGCCTCGAGCTGCGCCCGCTGCAGCCCCTGGTCAGTGAGCTTGAATCGCGCGCCAAACATCACCTGGTCCGCCGAATCGGCGAGGGGCGAGTGAGTGGCGACCGGAGGCTGCTTCTTTGAGCTGCAGGCTGTGGTGACGGCGACAGCGACAATGCCGATGGTCAGAGCAAGGCGCACTAGACGACTCCCGCGCGCATTAGATCGTGCAGGTGGATCACGCCGACGATTCGGTCGTCCTGGTCGAGCACGGGCATGGCGATGATGCCGTGCGTCTCCATCCGATAGACGACCGCGCTACCCAACTCGTCGGCGCGCGCAACTTTTGGCGCACGATTCATGACTTTGGTCACCGGGATCGGAAAGACGTTCTCTTCATGCTCCATCAGACGGGAGAGATCCCCGGTGGTGATTACTCCGGCCACCGCGCCCTTGTTGGCCGTGACGATCGCGATTCCGCGGCGCTCCGCGAGCTGCACGACCGCTTCGCGCATTGTTGCCGACTCAGGAAGTGTTGGAAGGTTGTCTGTGATCATCACGTCGGATACCCTTGTCAGGAGCCGCTTTCCAATCGTCCCACCCGGATGCAGCCGGGCAAAGTCGTTCGCATCGAACCCCTTCTCCTCGAGGAGCGCGATCGCCAGCGCGTCGCCCAGCGCGAGCGCCACCGTCGTGCTCGTGGTCGGGGCGAGGTCGTGCGGACAGGCCTCCTCCTTCACCCACGCATCGAGCGTCACATCGCTGTGCCGCGCGAGCGTCGATTTCACGTTGCTCGTGAGCGCAATCGTGCATACACCGAGGCGCTTCAAATGGTCGAGGAGGCCGAGGACTTCATCGGACTCACCGCTCTTCGAGATGAGAATCGCGACGTCAGACTCCCCCACAATGCCCAGGTCGCCGTGCACGCTGTCGGCGGGGTGCAGGAAGCTCGCGGGGGTTCCGGTCGATGTCAGCGTCGCGGCGATCTTCCGGCCGACGAGGCCCGACTTGCCAACGCCCGACACGATGACCCGCCCTTTCGAGCGAGCGATTGTCTCGACGGCCAGCGCAAAATCGTCTCCGATGCGGCGCTCCGCCTCGCCGAGCGCTTCAGTCTCCATTCGGAGAACCCGTCGCCCGCGCTCGACGATGTCCTTGTGCGTCATCGGTTGACGCGAGCCCAGATGTCGACTGCGCGCTCCAGGAGCGATGCCATCTCGGACAGCGGCAGCATGTTGGGACCGTCACTCGGAGCGCAGTCGGGGTCGGGGTGTGTCTCGAGGAAAAGGCCCTGAGCGCCGGCCGCGATGGCGGATAGAGCCAGAATCGGAACGAATTCGCGCGCTCCGCCGCTGGCGCCCTCCGGCCCTTGTCCCGGTCGCTGGACGCTGTGTGTCGCGTCGAAAATCACCGGAGCATCGCATGCGTCGCGGAGGCGTGTAAACGAGCGCATGTCTACGACCAGGTCGCCGTATCCGAAGAACGTTCCGCGCTCCGTCACCGCGATGTCCCGGGAGCGCCCGTTCGCCTTCGCGCCGCCACGGACCTTCTGCACCGCGCCGCGCATGCCTTCGGGCTGAATCCATTGGCCTTTCTTGACGTTCACTGGCTTGCCCGTCGCGCCGGCCGCTTCCAGCAGGTCGGTCTGCCTGCAGAGAAAGGCCGGGATCTGCAAAACGTCTACGACGCTCGCCGCGGCAGCGCACTGCTCGGGTGTGTGGACATCGGTTAGAACGGGCAGTCCGGTTGCCCTGCGCACCCGGTCGAGCGCCTCGAGACCGGCATCGAGCCCGGGGCCGCGCGCAGCGCCTCGATTGGACCGATTGGCCTTGTCGAAGCTCGCCTTGTAGATAATGCCGCCGGGAATCTTTTCAGCGAGCTTTGCGAGAGACTCACCCACGCGCAGGTTGAGCTCGTCGCTCTCCAGCACGCATGGGCCGGCGATCAGAAAGAGCTTGTCTGCCGGAAAGAGTTGCGCCACGCTATTCGCCCGCTTCTAGGGGCGCGCGCTTCCTGGTGTTTCTGGTTGGCGACTTCGCCTGAACGGCGGCACCGATGAAGCTCGCAAAGAGAGGATGCGGGCGCGTAGGGCGCGACTGAAGCTCGGGGTGAAACTGGCAGCCGATGAACCATGGATGCGTCTGGAGCTCCACCATCTCGACCAGCGATCCATCCGGCGAAAGCCCGCTCAGGTTGAGTCCGTGCTCGATGAACTGATCGCGGTACTTGTTGTTGACTTCGTAGCGATGCCGATGCCGCTCGCTCACCTGTGGCGCACCATAGATCGTGGCGGCCTGCGTTCCCGCTCCGAGCCTGCACGGATAGGCACCGAGACGCATCGTGCCGCCCATGTCGGTGACGTGCTGCTGATCTTCCATCAACGAGATGACCGCATCATCGCACTCGGGCGCAAACTCGCTCGAGTGACTGTCGGACAAGCCGATCACGTTGCGGGCGAACTCGATGATCGCCGTCTGCATTCCCAGGCAGATTCCAAAGAACGGCAAGCCCGACTCTCGCGCGTATCGAATCGCTTCGAGCATACCCTCTACGCCACGCACTCCGAACCCGCCAGGGACCAGCACCCCGTGGAAATCGGCGAGCAGCTCGCGCGTTTTTTCCCTGTTCGTGAAGAGGTCGCTTGCAAGCCATGAGACATCCACTCCGACATCATTCGCGATTCCGCCATGAATGAGCGCTTCCTGCACGCTCTTGTAGCTGTCGACTAGACCCGTGTACTTGCCGATCACGGCGATCTTCACGCGACCATGTGGATGAAGAACTCGCTCGACCATGCCGCGCCACTTCGTCAGATCCGGAGCGCGGCGGCCGAGCAGACCGAGCTTGTGCATCACCCGCTCGTCGAGTCCCTGCTCGTGGAATAGAAGCGGTATCTGGTAGATCGTGGGCACGTCGCGGCTCTCGATCACCGCCCCGAACTCGACGTTGCAGAAGAGCGCGATCTTTCGCTTCACTTCTTCGGACAGGGCGCGCTCGGTTCTACAGATCAGGATGTCGGGCTGAATTCCGATTTCCATCAGCTCTCTCACCGAGTGCTGCGTCGGCTTGGTCTTTACCTCGCCGGCTGCTGCGATGTACGGCACGAGCGTGAGGTGGATGAAGATCGCGTTCTCGCGTCCGATCTCGTGGCGGAACTGCCGAATCGCCTCGAGGAACGGCAGCGACTCGATATCGCCGACCGTGCCGCCGATCTCGACGATCACCACGTCGCTCTCCGGCCCGAGACGCTTCATCGCGCCCTTGATCTCGTCGGTGACGTGCGGAATCACTTGCACCGTCGAGCCGAGGTATTCGCCTCGCCGCTCCTTCGTAATCACGTTGAGGTAGATCCGGCCAGTCGTAATGTTGTTCGCCTGAGCGAGCGACCGGTCGATGAACCGCTCGTAGTGACCGAGATCGAGATCCGTCTCGGCCCCGTCGTCAGTGACGAACACCTCGCCGTGCTGGAAGGGCGACATCGTCCCCGGATCCACGTTCAGATAGGGATCGAACTTCATGATCGTCACGCGCATTCCACGCTCGACGAGAAGCCGTCCCAGGGAAGCTGCGGCGATCCCCTTCCCGAGCGAGGAAACAACGCCGCCCGTGACGAAGATGTAGCGCGTCTGTTGGCTGGAATTACCCTGCATTGGTTGCTGCTCCCGTCATAAAGGCATCCCAGCGCTCGTTGGCGTGCGCGAGGTCTTCTTCCGTGTCAATCCCGCTTGCCGGGGCTTCGTTGGTGACTGCCACCCCAATGGGCAAGCCGGCGGCCAGCGGCCGCAACTGTTCGAGACGTTCGATCTCTTCCAGCGGATGGGGAGGCAACGAGACCCATTCTCGAAGAGCCTCCCGCGAATAAGCGTACACCCCGATGTGCTGCAACGTCCGCTCGGCCAGCGTGTCCCGGTCCGCTTGATCCCGGAGAAACGGGATGGGCGCGCGCGAGAAGTACATCGCCCGTCCATCGTCGGCCAGCACAACCTTAACAAGACTGGGCGTGTCGAGTATGTCTTTTCTGGCCCGCGAAGCCGCGGTGCCCAGTGGGAACGTCCCGGACGAGACCAGCTCAGCAGCTCCGCGCACCGCTCCGGGACCAATGAACGGCTCGTCTCCCTGGACGTTCACGATCGTGCTGTACCCCTGAAATCGCGGCAGAGCTGCTACTTCGGCGACCCGTTCGGTTCCCGACGTGTGTTTATCACTCGTCATCACGCACTCGGCCCCTGCGTGGCGAACGATGGATGCGACTGACTCGTCGTCCGTAGCCACGACGACGGCGTCTGCTACGTTCATTTGAGAGATTCTTTGCCAGACCCGGACGATGAGGGGGAGTCCGGAAAGGAGACGGAGTGGTTTGCGGGGAAGGCGCATTGCGCCGAGGCGAGCCGGTATGACTACTAGCGTCCCCATTACCCGCCCGTTTTCGCGCGACACGATGCAAAAGTCACGCTCAGTAATATACCAAGTGGGGACTACCGGAGCAAACTGATTTTCTCGTTCAGAGCGAGAGCGAAACTCCGACCGTGATCGCCGATTTCCGCGAGAACGGCGAGCGGTTCTGCGCCGGATCAATGGTGTAGTCAGCCCGGAAGAAGCTCACGCCCAGGCCAACGCCAAGATTCTGGATCATCGTTGGAATCCCTCCGATCCCGGCGCTGCCCGCGGCATATCTAAGCCCGATATACGGGTTCCCGACGAACGGAAGCTGCACCCGGTCGATGGGAATCGTGTAATCACCCTGCACGAACAGAAGGTGGTCACCACCAAGGGCGAGAAGATCTACCGTCGCGAGTGTGGCGGCGCCGCCGAGATAGACGAACCGCTGAGCGGGGGCCGGGGGGCCCGATCCGCCGGCAACTACAGCGTGGGCTTTGAACGCGAATGTCTGGGTGCTGAAAGTCGGAAAGGTAAGGTGGCCATCGACCGTCCCCTGGGTAAACGAGTCTCCCGGCTGCGGCTGGAAGCACGTACCTCCGACCGGCACGCCGGAACAGTCAGGCTTGAGTGCCGTCCGGACGGACTGCTCGACCAACGCATCAAGCTTTCCTTCCAGGCCACCTCGCACGATCTCGATGGTTGCTCCGCCAAGGGCGGAGGTGATGCTTCCCCTGGCCACGCGCGGATTCGATCTCCGCATCCTCAGGTTGCCCTTGCGGCCGAAAACACTCCACGGAGTTTTGGTTGGCG
>JBGPHO010000050.1:0-12840 GCA_041484425.1 Gemmatimonadaceae bacterium | reverse complement strand
GTGCAGTTGTCAGTTCCGTCGGACGTAACTGTCAGGAACGTCAACATGGCGATGGAGCTGGAAGGGCTGTCGTTTGCGCTAAGCAATCGGAGCGAATAACGCCGGCACATGGGCGCTAGTATCAACGCCCGAGCAGGGTGCAAAAACGAAGGGACGTCCGAATAGTTCTTCGGACGTCCCTCTCCTCAGGAAGTCGAACTTTTTTCAAGAAGGCGAACTCTTTTCAGCTGGCCCCCCACGTCGAGTTCAGTTGCAGTTCCCCGAACAGCCCCGCAAACTATTCCGGACTGAGCACTTCCGGCCGCGCAGCCGAGTCTATCCCGGCGCGCTCGAGAAGCTCCGCGGCTTGCTGCGGCGACAATCCCCGAGCCGTCCGCAGCACGCGCTGCATCTGCTTCCTCCGGAGCCCGAACGCCGCCTGGACGAAAGAGCGGAACGCGGGGAGTGATTCGACGCCCACTAGCGGCCGCGCGCGCGGCGTCAGTCGGACCACCGCCGACTCAACCTTGGGCGGAGGGCGAAAGGCGCTCGCCGGAACAGTGAACACCTGCTCAACGTTGGCGACCGCGGCGACGTTGACCGACAGCGCGCCGTAACTCTCCGTGTCCTCACGCGCCGCCATTCTCTCGGCCACCTCGCGCTGAACGAGAAAAACGGACCGCCTTGGAATCGGTGGCTCCAGCGCCCTGAACACAATCGGCGTCGTGATGTTGTAGGGAACGTTACCAACGAGCAGAAAGTCTTCCCCCGCGGCGCCATGCAGATCGGCTTCGAGAAAATCTCCCTCCACGATCTCCACATTCGAGCGGCCGGCGTACCTGTCGCGCAGCTCCTTCGCCAGCGCACGATCGATCTCCACCGCTATCAGTCTCCCGCTTCGCTGGGCGAGTATCTCGGTAAGCGATCCGCGGCCGGGCCCTATCTCAACGACCGTATCAGCGACTGTAGGCGCGAGAGCATCGACGATCGCGGTGAGAATCTTCTCGTCGGTAAGAAAGTGCTGCCCGAACTTCTTGAGCGCCGGCGGATGTCGGCCCCGCCCGCCGGGGGCACGGGCCACGCTCAGCTCCTGACCACCACGAGCGTCAGGTCGTCTCTTAACGGCACCGCCCGCGTGTGGACCTCCAGCATTTTGAAGACCCTGTCTACGATCACCTTCGTAGAGTTCTCGCGGTTTTCCTTGATGAGCTCGAGCACACGCTCCTCGCCGAGGCGCTCGTCGCGCGAGTTGCGGGCATCGCTGACGCCGTCCGTGAAAAGAACGAGCAGGTCTTTCTTGCCCACCCAGCTGAGGGAGGCCGTGCTCGGAACCTCGTCGAGCATGCCGAGCGGTGGATTCACGGCCGACAAGCGAGTGGACGTTCCCTCCTCGCTGATGACGAACGCGTGCGGATGACCGGTGTTGGCGTAAGTGAGCCTGCCCTTCTCCGGATCGACGACGCCGTAGAACATCGAGATGAACATCTCCGTGGTCTCCAGCTCTTCGCGCAACGAGTGCACCAGGGCGCCGAGCATCTCACCGGGATTCGCGAAGTTCTGCGCGTGGATGGCCGAGGCACTCATGGCGAGGGCCATGATCAGAGCGGCGCGATACCCGTGGCCTGATACATCGCCGATCATCACACCGGTTCCCTTATCGCGGAGCTTGAAGAGCTGGTAGAAGTCGCCGCCGACGCTCTCGGCCGGCACTACGCGGGCGGTCACTTCCGCTTCCGGCGAGACGACGTCGGTCGAGGGCAGCAGCTTCATCTGAAGGTCGTGCGCGAGGCTCATTTCCTGGAGCAGCCGCTGCCGGTCGAGCGAGGCGCTGACGAGACGCGCGTTCTGAATCGCTGTTCCGATCTGGGTGGCGATTGCAGTCACCAGCTTCTGGTCGCCGGCGGTGAAGGGCTGCCGCGACCGGCGGTCGGCCAGATTCACGACTCCGAGGGGCTGTCCGCCGGTGGGCGTCGTCCACATGATCGGCACCGACAGCATCTCGCCCCGCCCGTATGGTGACTCGCTCCCAAACGTGACGCCCTTTCCGACGACGATGAGGGGATGCTGAGTGCGAAACACGCGCGCCGAGACGCTCACGGGGTCGTCGGCACTTATCGGCGGAATCTGCTCCTTCGGAACGCCGAGCGCGGCGACTGCCTGAAGCGTGTTCGTCCGCGCGTCGTGGACGAGTATCGACGCGACCCGGGCGCCGACGGTTTCCGAGATCTCGGTCAGGATCGTCGCCGCCGCCTCTTCCAGCGTGACGGTTCGGCCGAGAATCTCTCCGATCGTATAGAGGAGATTGATTTCCTCGTATCGTTCGGCGAGCTCAGTCGCTGCGTGCTCGACTTCGAGCGCGGCCTGCGTGAACTGCGTCACGACCGGCATCAGCAGCTTGATGTGACGATCCTCGGGCGCGAAGGATGGATCGCACGGCCCAACGGTCAGCCAGATCTTCTTGACGGATGGAACGCGCGTTACGAGCTGCGTTCCGAAATTCGTCGGGACGGATTGACCCGGCTCGTCCGGGAGGACGTCCGGCATCTGAACCTTGGGACTGGAGCGGGCGATGACGGTCGGGCTCGAGCGTCCGTCGCCAGTCCCCCACACGGCGGCCTCACAGTGCGTCCCTTCGCGAAACGCAATGAGGACCGCCTCGAGCTCTTTCACTCCCGGTACAACGTCAGGCGGACGACGTTGCCCTTGTCCCGGAAGCTCTCGACGCGGTCCATCAGCTGCCGCATCAGAAACAGCCCGCGGCCTTCCTCTTTGGTAAGGTTTTCCTCGGTAGTGCAGTCCCGCGTGCACTCGTCGACGTCGAATCCCGGTCCGTCATCGACGACTTCGAAGACCAGATCCGTGTCGCTGATGATCGCCCTGACCCGAACCTGCTTCCCGCCCGTCACTTCATTCCCACGCAGGATGGCGTTGGAGATTGCTTCGGACAGCGCCACGGGAATGTTGAGAGAGCATTTGGCGGGTGAAATCTTGAGCTCGCGGCAGCGTTGCCTCGCGAGCTCCACTACGCCTTCTATGTATTCGACCTCGCTGGGTATCCGTAGATCGAAGGCGACGCGGGATTCCGCCATTAAAAGCTCTCTAACGCGCGCTCCCGGGTGTCGGAGATCTGGAACAGGGTGTCGAGCTTGGTGAGCTCGAAGAGCGTCTGGAGGTCGTCATTGAGATTGGCCAGGCGCAGCTCGCCCCCCTGCTCCCGGATCTTCTTCGACAACGAGACGAGCACGCCAAGACCGGAGCTGTCGATGTAGCCGGTCTGGCTGAAGTCGATCAGGAATTTTTTTTCACCCTTCTCGAGCTCGTCGAGGACCTTCTGCTTCAGTTCCTGACGATTCCCCACAATCAGCTGACCTTCGACATCCACCACGACGACCTCTCCCTGTTTCTTGATCGAGAAACTCATTCAGTTAATCTCCAGTGTTGTTCTGCCCTCTCAAGGCACGTGCTCGTCGCGCCCGGCCGATTGCAGCGCTGCAATTGCGGCCACGTTAATAATGTCCTCCCGCTCGGCGCCGCGCGAGAGATCGGAGGCAGGACGCGCGAGGCCCTGAAGTATCGGCCCCACTGCCTGCGCACCACCTACTCGCTGCACTAACTTGTAAGCGATGTTGCCCGCGTCCAGCGACGGAAACACCAGCACGTTGGCCCTTCCGGCCACCGGACTCGATGGTGATTTCCGAGCCGCGACCTTGGGAGCCAGCGCGGCATCACCTTGCAATTCTCCGTCCACAGCGAGATCGGGCGCACGCTCCCGGATCATGCGGAGGGCCTCACGCACGAGGTCGACGCTCGCACCCTTCGCGCTGCCGAGCGTGCTGAAGGAAAGAAGCGCGACGAGCGGCTCGTCGCCGACGATGAGCCTCCGGTCGGCGGCAGCGGCGATCGCGATGTCGGCAAGATTCTCGGCCGTAGGGTATGGAATGACCGCGCAGTCGGTGAAGGTCAGCACTTCATTCACCTCTGCGCCGGGTGGCGAAACCATGTAGAACGCGCTCGAAACGACTCGTACGTGGGGAGCCATGCCGATGTTCTTGAGTGCGCTCCGCAATACATCGGCGGTCGTATACACGGCGCCTGCGACGCAGGCGTCGGCCTCGCCAGCGGCGACGAGCCGATGCGCGAACTCGAGCGCCGAGCCATTCTCGGCTTGAATGAACTGGAGGCCGGCTCGCGCGGCGGCCTTGGTCGATGGTGGGCCATCGACGACTAGAAGCGGGGTCGCCATTCCGGCTCTGGCAATCTCGCTCGCGGCGGCAAGGATTCGCTCGTCGCCGCTCTCGGGAAATACTATCCTCCGCTTGAGCGCGGTCGCGCGCTGGCGAATTCTCTCAACGAATGTCACCCGCTACCCCTCTTTGACTCGCTCAACGAACGACGACCGCGACCACTCTTGGATTGCTCAATGAACGTCAACTCCGGTCAATCTTTGGGGCGGATCGGCCCGTCCTTGAACTTCTTCGCCAGCGCCTTTGCAACGGCGGGATGAACCAGGCCATCGAGATTCCCGCCGTGCTGCGCCACTTCACGCACGACGCTGGAGCTGATGTATGTCGTCTCGACGGACGGAACCATGAACACCGTCTCGAAATCCTCCGACATGTGGCGATTCATGAGGGCCATCTGGAACTCGTACTCGAAGTCGCTGACGGCGCGCAGTCCGCGGATGTTGAGCTTGGCGCCCATCTTTTTCGCGAAATTGACGAGCAGCCCTTCGAACTGCGTCACCTCCACGACCTTGTTGTCGGAAGTTGCGGCGCGTATGAGCTTGACGCGCTCTTCGGTACTGAAGAGCGCTCGCTTCGACGAATTCACGGCGACGGCGACGACGAGACGGTCGACGAACTCGCAGCTTCTGCGGATCAGGTCCTCATGCCCCCGCGTGATGGGGTCGAAGCTTCCAGCATAGATCGCCGTCGTTACCACGTCATTCCTCGCTGCGGTAGAATGTGATTGCCGTCGAGCCATACTTGCGCGTGTCTCCCCCCTCCGGCATTGCGTCCTTCGCCGCATGCTCGACGCTCAGCACTCTGCTGAAGGGCGATTTCATCCAGCGCTCCGCCAGCCGGGCGGCGTCGCCGCTCGCATAAGGTGGATCGGCGAACGTCACATCGTAAGCCGCCACTCCGAGCGCGTCTGCGAATGGAAACGCCGGCTTTCGATGTACGGTTGCGAGCTGGCCCGCGCCAAGCGCGTCGATGTTCTCCTGCAGGGCGCGAAAGCTACTGGGATCCTTCTCCACGAAGTCGGCGGTGATTGCTCCGCGGGACAATGCTTCCAGCCCAAGAGCCCCGGACCCGGCGTAGAGGTCGAGTACTCGCGCGTGCGGGAGGTCCCGCTGGAGGATGCTCATCCAGGCTTCGCGGACGCTGTCGAGCGTCGGCCTCACGTCGGAGCCGGGGGGCGCGCTGATCTTCCGTCCGCGCCAGCGGCCCGCGACTATCCGCACCCTGGCTCGCTGGTAGCGGGTAGCAGCGCGCTTGCAGCCGGGATGCACGCTGATCCTTCCGCGGACAGCGAAACGCGCGCCATTATTTTCACCCGTCGCTCGACCGAATGTCAGCTATTCTGGCCTGGAGGTAGCTCTCTCCCCGATAATCGTCGCGCTCGAGCCTGAAGGCCATGTCGACTCTCGATCCAGGCTGAAATTCAGGTGCGCGGCCGGCCAGCCCCCATCCAATCGCGTCGAGCGATCCGGTTCCAGTGTCGAGCACGACCTTGAGCCCATCCTTGCCGACGACGCGCGGCGGCCTGGCAATCAGGACGTTGCGCGCGAGGAGAACCGGTGTCGGATTCCCGATTCCGAACGGTTCGAAGTGACGGAAGAGTGACTCTAGCCGGCCGTCGATCCCATCGATGCTGACCTCGAGGTCCACGCGTATCTCAGGAACGAGATCGGCGGGCGTCAGCGCCGATCGCGCGATCTCGTTGAATCTCGCCGCGAACTCCCGCACCTTGTCGCGCGCGATGGTCACACCGGCGGCGACCCGATGTCCGCCGAATCGCAGCAGGGAGTCCCTCGCCTGCCCGAGCGCGCCGTGAAGATCGAACTTCGGAATCGAGCGGCCGGATCCTTTGCCCTGGTCGCCCGAGAGGGCGATGAGCACCGTCGGTCTTCCGAATTCTTCGACCAGGCGCGAGGCCACGATGCCGATCACTCCCGGATGCCAGCTGTCGTCGGCGAGGACGATCGAGAACATTTCGTCGAGGTCCATCGCCAGCACTCTCTCGCGGGCTTGCTCGAGCGTCGCCCGATCGATGTCCTGGCGCCGCTGATTGAGCTCCTCGAGCTCCCGGGCGATCGTATTCGCCTCGTGCTCATTCTCCGTGAGCAGCAGCTCCACTCCCCGAATCGCGTGGCCGAGCCTGCCGGCCGCATTGAGCCTCGGCGCGAGTATGAACCCGATTCTGCCGGCCGTGAGCTGCTTTCCGTCGAGGCCGGCCGCCCTCAGCAGCGCGCGCATGCCGACGTTGTGCGTGTCCGCCAACATCTTGAGACCGTAGCGAACGAAAACGCGATTCTCGCCACGCAGCGGCGCGACATCCGCGATCGTCGCCAGCGCGACCAGATCGAGCATCGCCCATACGAAGTTGTCGTTGGCGCCAAGCTCACGGGCGAGCGCGAGCGCGAGCTTGAACGCTACGCCGACGGCGGCGAGATCCTTGTCCGGATAACCGCAGCCGTTTCTCTTCGGATTCAAGATCGCGAGACAATCCGGCAGGTCGCCGCTCGGCAGGTGGTGGTCGGTGACGATGACGTCGATTCCCGATTGGCAGAGCCGCGCAACGGGAATAACCGCTCCAGTGCCGCAGTCGCAGGTGACTACGACCTTCGCTTGCGCCGCGATTGCGGCATCAACTCCGGCATCGCTCAGGTCATATCCGTCTTCGATGCGGCGGGGAATGAAAGGCATCGCCTGCCCGCCCAATCCACGAATCACGCGCGTGAGGATGGTCGTGGAGCAGATGCCGTCGACGTCGTAATCGCCGTGGATGAACACCAGCTCCTGCTCGCGTACCGCCCGCGCGAGGCGCTCGACGGCCTTGCCCATCGAGAGGAACTCGAGGGGATCGTGCAGCCGATCGAGCTTCGGACGCAGGAAGAGCTTCGCGTCCTCGGCCGTCACGTGGCCTCTGATGAGCAGAAGCCGGCAGACGATTTCGGGCAGCGACAGCGCGGACATGAGCGCGCGGACCGCTTCTTCGTCCGGGGGATTGGGAAGGATCCAGCGCGCGAGTCGAGCGGGCCGGTCCGACGCGAGCGTCGTCATCCACCTTCCGCGTACAACAGAACACCGCACGCTTCACACACTTCGATTTCTCCCGTGCCGGCCATCATGTTCCGACGCTGGAGCGGGACGGCGGTGTCGCAGTTCCCACAGGACCCTCCGCGCAAGGCGTATAGTGCCATCGTTCTCTTTCCCCTGATCCGGTCGTATTTACCGAGCATTGGACGCGAAACGGAGCCGGCCCTTCCGTCGCGGTCGCGCTTCGCGTCCTCCATCTGGGACATTAGCGCCGCCCTCCTGGATGCGATCTCGGGGCGAGCCTCTTGCTGCTCGTGCTCGACCGCCGCGAGCGCCTGCTTCGCTGCCACGATCGTCGCGTTCATCTCGCTGATTCGGCGCCCGAGAATCGCGAGCTCGCTCTCGTCCTCCGCCATGAGGCGCCTGGTGGATTCAACCTGCGCCGTGGCGGCGGTCGCCTCGCGCATCCGCTTCACGTCCTCGAGCTGATGGAGATTTCGCTCCTGAAGCGTCTTGTGCTGGGAGAGCCGTGCCTGGAGCTCGCGCTGCTTCTTCTCCTCCACCTGGACCGCCGCCTCCGCGCGCGCCAGCGATGTGGCCGCCTGATCGCGCTTCTTGTCGAGATCCGCGAGGCGCGGGTCGAGCGCCCTTATCTGGGATTCGATCTCGCGGATCTTGAGATCGTCCACCTGTAGCGCCAGCAGCGCCTCAACTTCCTGTAACATCAAACCTCCGAGTCGTCATCTCGCCCCCGTGCGTCTGAATTTTTTGAGGTAGTATTTCCCCGTCGCCTTCAATTCCTTTCTGATCTCGTCCTTTTCAGCGATCAGTTTGTCCTTCTCCGCGCCGTCGGCCAGCGGAATGATCCGATCGAGCTCTTCCGCCCGCTGATCGAGGTCTCGCGCTCTGAGAGTTGCGAAGCTGTCGCTGATCGTGCGCTCCGGATCCATCTGGATCGCGCCTTCCGCGAGCAGGTCCTCGACGGTCGCAATGGTATCCTCATCAAGATTCGCAGTGACCTCGTCGATTGTTGAGTCGGGATCGGCCGCTATCAGTGCGCGATAGATCGCCCGGTACTGTGGATCGCGAAGGCTCTGCGCACCCAGCTTCTCCGCGATCTGCTCGAGGCGCGATCGATTCAGGAGTATCGCGCGAATGAGCTCACGCTCGGCGGAGTCGCCCCGCTCCGATCGCTGCGCGCGCCTCTCGCCGCGGCGGACGCGCAGTGCGGGAGAAATGCGAGGCGCCGGCGGCGGCGAGGAAACCGAAACCGTTGGGGTCGGTTTACCGCGCAGCTCCCGCTCGAGAACTTCGCGCGCAACTCCGCTCGCCTCGCTCGCCCTCGAGAGATACAGATCGCGCATTATCTCGTCCGCAGTCGCGCGCACGGTTGGGAGAAGCCGATCGAGTGCTCGCCGCTTCTTGTGCAGCTCGCCGAACATTCCTGCCCGCTCGAGCAGCTGAATCTTCCGCTCGAAGACATCGATTGCGTCCCTGAGGCGGGCAGTGAGAGCCGCGGCACCATGCGCCTTGACGAAAGTATCGGGATCATCGCCTTCGGGCAGAGTCACGACTCTAACCGCGACGCCCTGTCGCAACAGCTCGTCACCGGAGCGGAACGTCGCCTGCAACCCGGCTTTGTCGCTGTCGTAAAGGAGGAAGACGTTCTTCGTGAGCTTCCTGAGCGCTGCCGCTTGCGCATCCGTGAGTGCGGTGCCCATGGCCGCGACGACGGTTGTTGCGCCGGCAGCCATCAACCTGACGACATCGAAGTAGCCCTCGACGACGAGCACCTGGTCCTCGCGTCGAATGTCGTTCTTCGCCCAGTTGAGTCCGTAGAGCGTTTTCCCTTTGGAAAACACGGGCGACTCCGGCGAATTCAGATACTTGGGCTCTCCCGGTCCGAGAATTCGCCCTCCAAAGCCAATGTTCCGCCCCATCGAATCGAGAATCGGGAACATGAGCCGGCCGCGAAAGCGCGGACGCGGCTCGCTTCCGTCCTCGCCCTGGATCAGGAGCCCGGCCGCGGCCAGACGCGTCTCGTCGAATCCGAGCGTGCCCATGTAATTCCGGAGCAGGCCGATCTCGCGCGGAGCGAATCCAATAAAGAACTGATCCGCGACTTCGCGTGAAATGTCCCGCTGGGTGAGATAATCCCGGGCCTGTGCGCCGAGTGGATCGTCCCACAGAATCTTCTGGTAGTAGCCGGCGGCAGTCGCGTTCACTTCCCACAGCGGCTCGCGTGGATCGGGGCCTTCGCGTCGCGTGTCGACTTCTCGAACCTCGATGCCCGATTTCTCCCCCACCATCTTGACGGCCGCCGGCCATTCGACGCCGAGCCGCTTCTGAAGGAAGTGGAAGACATCTCCGCCCTCGTGGCAGACGAAGCAGTAGTACATCCGCTTCTTTGGCGAGACGGAGAAGTTGCGATGCGTTCCCTGATGAAAGGGACACGGTCCGCGAAAATCGGTGCCCTGGCGCTTGAGATTCACGTATTCGCCGACGATCTGCACGATGTCCGCCGAGTCCCGGACTTGTTCCACGACTTCGTCCGGTATCACGTCTGCTCCACGGCGCGTTCGACCGCCACTTCAGGGATCACTTCAGCTCCACCATAGTGACGCCCGCGCCGCCCTCATTCCAGGCTCCGATCCGAAAGTTCGTAACCCTCGATTCCTTGCGGAGCATCTCGGCGACGCGCTCGCGAAGAGCGCCCGTTCCTTTGCCGTGAATGATGCGAATGGTCTTGAGGTCCGCGCGGATTGCTGCGTCGACGGCATGCATAACGATGGCCTCGATCTCGCCGACGCGCAGCCCGCGCAGGTCGATCTCGCTCGCCGCGTCGACTTCCGGAAGATCTCCCCTAATTGCGACCGCGACTTCCGGAGCCGCCGCATCGCGCCGGGCCGGGCGCAGCGAACTTCGCGGCAGCGCCAGCTTCATCACGCCTACGGCTACGACTGCCTCATCGTCGCGGATTTCCACGACTCGTCCAATTCGACCGCCAAGCGTCTCCACCTCGACGAAATCACCGATGCTCACCTCGGCGGGGCCGTGCCTCTCGGGCTCGCTTTCCGTTTCGCGACCGAGACGGTCCAGCTCGCGACCCTGTTCGTTGGCGAGGCTCTCCACGCGCTTTCGTGCTTCGCGCGCTGCCTCTTCACCCAGCTCCGACGCGGACTTCAGCTCACGAATGGTGCGCTCGACTTCCGCGCGCGCTTCGAGAAGATAGTGTCTCGCCTCGCGACGTGACGCCTGTTCGACCTCGCGCTCCCGCTCCCGCACATTTCTTTCGCGCTCCGCCACCCTCCGCGTGCGCTCCTTTGCATCCTCGGCGATCTCGCCGGTTTCCCGCTCGGTCACCGCCAGCGTTTTCTCCCGCGCCTCCAGCTCGGCCAGGAGTGCCGTGACCTTCCTCTCGTCGACAGGAATCCGCTCCTCTGCCCTCGCCAGAATCTCGCTCGGGAGGTTCAATCGCCGGGCGATGCTGATTCCATAGGAGCGGCCGGGCACACCCTTGGTAAGTCGATATGTGGGAGCGAGTGCGACCGGATCGAATTGAAGGGACGCGTTCACGACCCCGTCGACCTGCGTCGCGAGCTCTTTCAGGGCACCGAGGTGCGTGGTGGCGATGGAGAGCGTGCGACGCGCCGTAAGCGCTTCGAGAATCGCGCCGCCCAGTGCCGCGCCCTCGATTGGATCGGTGCCTGAGCCAAGCTCGTCGATGAGAACGAGAGAGTGCTCCGTGGCGGAGCTCAGCACCTCGGCCAGGTTCTTGAGGTGCGCACTGAAGGTCGAGAGGCTGGCGAGGATGGACTGCTCGTCTCCGACGTCGGCGTAGATGTTGTCAAAGAGCGCGATTCGCGATCCCGAATCCACCGGCGCCGGGATTCCGGATTGCACCAGCGCGGAGAAGAGCCCGAGTGCTTTGAGCAGCACCGTCTTGCCACCCGTGTTCGGACCCGAGATGAGAAGCGTCCTCTCGTTCGGCAACATCTCGAGATCGAAGGGAACCACGTCGATCCCCTGGGCAACGAGCAGCGGATGCCGGCCTTCGACAACCGCGAACCCGTCGGTTGAGTCGGCCAGTTCCGCTGGAGCGCAACGGAACTCGATCGCATAGCGCGCCCGCGCGACGAGCGAGTCGAGCGTGATCAGCGCTTCGAGCGACGCTCCAAGCGCTTCGCGATGTGGTCGGAGCTTCTCCGTCAGCTCCGAGAGAATCCGGTCAATCTCTTCGACCTCTTCGATCTGGAGCTCGCGAATGCGATTCCCCGCCTCGACGGCCGCCGGCGGCTCTACGAAGAGGGTACCCCCCGTTGAAGACGCATCGTGCACTATTCCGCCAACTACAGCCTGCGCTTCACGCCGGACGGGAATTACAAATCGGCCGTTCCGTACCGTGACGGACATGTCAGCGACTCGCTGGTGCGGCTCGAGCCTGGCCATGGCGCGCTCGAGAAGCTTGACGAGCTCACCCTGAGAGCCTTTCAGCTCGCGCCTGATCTTTTTGAGTGTCGACGACGCGTCATCGCGAACCTGGCCGTCCTCGTCAATGGTGCGCTCGATCGTGTCCTCGATTGATTTGTTCGCGACGAGCACATCAATCTGCGGTGCGAGAACGGCCGAAACGATCGGCGATGCGCGTTCGCCGCGCAGCGAATCGCGCGTGATCCGCGAGCTGCGAAGGAGCTTCGCCAACACCAGAAGCTCGCCGGCGCCGAGAGATGCTTGTTCGACGCGCAAGCGCGGCAGGGCGGCCCGCGCATCCGGTACACCGTGCAGGTGCCACGGCTCTTCAGCCCCAACGAGCGAGCGTACCGCCGCCACTCGTGCGTGCTCGCGCTCGATCGCATCGCGATCGGTAATGGGGCGCAGCTCTCTTACTCGCTCGGCGCCGAGCGGCGACGTCGCTCTCTCGGAAATGAGGGCGAGAGTGCGCGGAAACTCGATGACGTTGAGCGCGTGCGAATTCATGCGGCTACGCCGATTCTCTGCGTAGTGTGGTTGTCCTCGTCATTGCTGTTCGTACACCTGAATGGAAACCCGAGTACGTCCTGGCGGCAAACCCGAATCCCCTGAATTAACAAAACCCGAGCTTGCGAGGGTTGTCGCGAGCTCGGGTTTGTGATTCTACGAAGAGGCAACCCGTAATGAGCAGAGAACGCAGAACGCCGGCGCACCTTCACCCCTGCTTGCTCAGCTCCTCTCGGGCGATGGCGTTGATAGCGCTGCCATCCGCCCGACCCTTGAACTGGGGAAGAACCTTGCCCATGACCGCTCCGATCTGGGTCGCCCCACCAGCGATTGCCGCTTTCACCGCGGCGCGCAGCTCGTCATCGCTGACCTGAGCAGGAAGGTATTTCTCGAGCGCCGTCGCTTCGGCCGTCTCCTTGTCAGCGAGATCCTTGCGACCGCCCTTCGTGTACATCTCCACCGATTCGCGCCTGCGCTTGATGGACTTTCGCAGGACGTCGATCACTTCCGCATCCGCCGGCTCGCGCTTCAGCTCGATCTTTTTGTTCTTGATCTCGGAGAGGACGGTGCTGAGGAGGAGCGTGCCAGGCTTGTCCTGGGATTTGCGGGCCGAATTGAGATC
>JBGPHO010000049.1:0-12886 GCA_041484425.1 Gemmatimonadaceae bacterium | reverse complement strand
TATCTGATCGGCCAGGTTCCGCCCACCGCCTTGTAAACCGCAACGAGCGCAGTCGCGGCAGCCGTGTATCCCTGTGTCAGCTGACTTTCTGCGTCGAGCAGCGTACGCTCCGCATCCAACACCTGAAGGAAATCGGTCAGGCCCGCCTCGAACCGCTGCTGCGCCAGATCTGCCGCGCGAGCGCTCGAACGCACGGCGCTCTCGAGGATCGCCAGACGCGCGTGCGCCCGATCGTACGTCACGAGCGAACCTTCGCTCTCCTCGAGGGCTTGAAGAACGGTCGCGTTGTACGTGGCCTGCGCTTCCTCCTGTCCCGCTTGCGCTATCTCGACCCGCTCTCGAACTCGCCCTACGTCGAGGAGCGGGAAGCTCACCACCGGTCCCACCAATAGCCTGGACGTGCCGCGCTTGAACAGGGAATCGGCCGCGGTCGCGGCGTAACCTGCGCGCGCCGACAGCGTGACGCGAGGCAGATATTCCGCCCGCGCCGCTCCGACGAACAGTGAGCGTGCCGCAAGCTGGCGTTCCGCGCGAAGAACATCGGGCCGACGATGAACGAGCTGATCGGGAGAGCCCACAAACAATGTGTCCGGAAGACGCAGTAATGCTCCCGAGTCGAGCAGCGCTCTGGGAAGCGCATCCGGAGCACGCCCAAGCAGTACCGCCAGTCGGTTCCTGTCCACCGCGATCTGCGACTCGAGTCCCGGTGTCGTTGCGAGCGTCAGGTACAACACCGATTTCGCGCGTTCCGTGTCGAATGCCGTTCCCTGACCCGCCGCCAGACGATCCTCTGTCAGCTTGACGATCTTGCGCTGATTCGCTGCATTCCGCTCGGATACCGAGAGCTGCCTCTGCGCGCCACGCAGCTCGAAGTACGTGCGTGCCACCTCGGACGCCACGCTCACCCGCACGTCTTCGAGACCGAACTCCGACGACTCGGCCAGCGCACTCTGCGCTTTCACCGTCCGTCCGACGCGGCCGAACATGTCGAGCTCCCACGACGCGTCAAAGCCCACGTCCCACAATTGCTGCGTAGGCAGCTGAGACGAGAGCCCCGGTGTCTGCGCAACCGAAAATTGCTGGCGCGACGTGCTGCCCGTTCCAGTTATCGTGGGCACGAGATCGTACGACGCGAGGCGTCGAGCCGCGCGCGCACTGGTGAGACGCGACTGGGCGATACGGACATTCATGTTCGCGCGCTGGGCTTCACGAATCAGCATCGTCAGTGTGCTGTCGCCGAGATCGCTCCAGAACGGGTTGGACGCCAGTGCCGTGCTCACGTGGATCGCGCTGGTCGGGACATCCTCGGACGCAATGCGCAATCCGGCGGCGACGGGCGCGGTGCTGACATTGTACGCGGAGGGAACCGGTACTTCGGCTGCCCGGTACGCCGGCGTCGAGCAGCCGGCGAGCAATCCGGCGAACGCGGTGAGAATCTTACGCATGGGTGCCACCCTCGTTCCCCGCGGCCAGCGATGGGCGCCAGGTGTGGAGAGGTTTTATGTCGTCGGATTTCGTCACCGGCTCCTCGTGACGCCGGTCGGCGACGCCGCGGACGAGCACGTAGAAGATCGGAGTGAAGAGAAGTCCGAGAAAAGTGACGCCGAGCATTCCGGAGAACACGGCGATGCCCATCACGCGCCGCATCTCCGCACCGGCACCGCTGGCGACAATGAGCGGCACGACGCCCATGATGAACGCGAAGGACGTCATCAGAATCGGGCGCAGCCTGATGCGAGCGGCCTCGAGCGCGGCGGTGTATCTATCGCGTCCCTGCCGCTCGAGATCCCGCGCGAACTCCACGATCAGAATCGCGTTCTTGCACGCGAGTCCCACGAGCACGAGGAGCCCGATCTGGGTAAAGACATTGTTGTCGCCGCGCGTCAGCCAGACGCCGCCAATCGCGGAGACGAGACACATCGGCACGATCAGCACTATTACCAGCGGCAGCGCCCAGCTCTCGTACTGCGCCGCGAGAACGAGGAAGACGAGGAGAATGCAGAGCGGAAAGACCAGGATGGCCGTATTGCCAGCCAGTTTCTGCTGGTAGGTAAGCTCCGTCCACTCGAACCCCATTCCAATGGGCAAGGTTTCGTTGGCGAGGCGTTCCATCGTCTGCACCGCGGCGCCTGCGCTCACTCCGGGCGCGGCGCTCCCGTTGACGTCGGCCGCGGGATAGCCATTGTAGTGCGTCACCTGATCCGGCCCGTACGACTGCTTCATCGTCAGCACCGAGCCCAGCGGCACCATCTCACCCCGTCCGTTCCGGACCTTGAGCTGTGTGATGTTCTCGGACCTCGCCCGATAAGGCGCGTCCGCCTGCGCGATCACCTGGTACGTGCGGCCGAACTTGTTGAAGTCGTTGACGTACTGCGACCCGAGATAGATCTGGAGCGTCTGGAACAGGTCGTTGAGCGGGATGTCGAGCTGCTTCACCTTGTCGCGATCGACGTCGGCAAAGAGCTGCGGCACGTTGATCTGGAAACTCGAGAACTGTCCGGCGAGACCCGGCGTCTGGTAGGCGCGACCGAGCAGTGCCTGCGTCGTCGCATAGAGCGTTGAATCACCGAGTCCGGCTTTGTCCTCGACCATCATCTTGAACCCCCCGATCGCGCCCAGTCCGTTCACCGCTGGCGGAGGAAAGACAGCGACGAAGCCGTCCTGAATGGCCGAGAACTTCTGATTGAGGGCCAACAGAATCGCACCACTCTTCAGGTCCTTCGACTTCCGCTCCTCGAAAGGCTTGAGCCCGAAAAAGATGACGCCGGCGTTCGACTTGGGACCGAAGCTGGTGATGGACAGGCCCGGGAATGCGACGGCGTGTTCTACGCCGGGCTGCTTGAGGGCGATCTCCGACATTCGTCTTATTACTGCCTCGGTGCGGTCGAGAGACGCGGCGTCGGGCAGCTGCGCGATCGCGACGAGGAACCGCTTGTCCTGGCTCGGTACGAATCCCTTTGGCACTCTCGCGAATCCGAGGATGCCAATCAGCACCAATGCTCCGTACGCCGCGAGCGCGATCGCGGAGCGCCGTGTCACACGCTGTACGACGTTCCCGTAACGCGCCGATGCGCGCCCGAAAACACGGTTGAACGGACCGAACGCCCAGCCAAGAAGGCGATTCATGAGGCGCGTCGGCGCATCGTCCGGAACGCCACGGGGGCGAAGAAGCACGGCGGCGAGAGCAGGCGACAGCGTCAGCGAGTTGAACGCCGAGATGAGCGTCGAAAAGGCGATGGTAAGCGCGAACTGGCGGTAGAACTGTCCGGTCAGGCCGCTGATGAAAGCGACCGGAACGAACACCGCGCACAACACCAGCGCGATGGCGATGATGGGTCCGCTGACCTCCTCCATCGCACGGTGGCTTGCATCGAGAGGGGTAAGGCCCTCCTCGATGTGTCGCTCCACGTTCTCGACCACGACGATTGCGTCGTCGACGACGATGCCTATCGCCAGCACCAGCCCGAACAACGACAGGGTGTTGATGGAGAACCCGGTTGCCAGCATCACGGCAAAGGTGCCGACGATCGAGATAGGAACCGCGGCGAGCGGTATGATCGAGGCCCGCCACGTCTGCAGGAAGAGAACGACCACGATGACGACCATCATCGTGGCCAGCAGGAGCGTGTAGATAACCTCGCGGATCGAATCGCGCACGAACAAAGTCGGATCGTACACGGCGGACCAGTCTACGCCCTGGGGAAAGCGCGTTTTGAGGTCGGCCATCTTCGCGCGGACGTTGCTGGAGAGCGACAACGCGTTCGATCCCGGTGCCTGGAACACGACGATGGCGACGGCCGGCTTGTTGTCGAGCAGAGCGCGCAGGCCGAACGTTCCGGCGCCGAGCTCGATGCGCGCAACATCGCGGAGGCGAGTCACCTGTCCATCAGCGCCGGTCTTGACGATGATGTTTCCGAATTCGTTCTCGTCGGCGAGCCGTCCGCGCGCATTGACCGTGAGCTGATACGCGACCGGATCATTCATCGGCGGCGCGCCGACCGTTCCCGCGGCGACCTGGAGGTTCTGCTCGCGGATCGCCTGGACGACGTCTCCGGCCGAGAGTCCGTGCGAGGCCACCTTGTTCGGATCGAGCCAGACGCGCATCGCGTAATCACCGGCGCCAAACACGATCACCTGACCGGCGCCCGGTATCCGCGCCAGCTCATTGCGGACGTTGAGGAGCGCGTAGTTCCGGAGGTAGACGGGATCGTAACGGCCGTCAGGTGAAAACAGGTGCACGACCATCGTGATGTCGGGAGAGCGTTTCTGCGTGATGACGCCGAGGGCGCGCACCTCCTCCGGCAATCGCGCCAGCGCCTGGGACACGCGGTTCTGCACCTGCACCTGCGCGAGGTCGACGTCGGTACCGATCTGGAAGGTAACGGTGAGGTTGAACGTGCCGTCGGCCGCGGCCGACGATGTCATGTAGAGCATCCGCTCGACGCCATTGATCGCGTCTTCGAGCGGCGTGCCCACCGTCTGCGCGAGCACCGTCGGATTCGCGCCGGGATAAATCGCGCTGACCGTGATCGTAGGTGGCGTGACTTCCGGATACTCGCTGATCGGCAGATTGCGGATCGCGATCAGACCACCTGCCAGAATGACGAGCGACAGAACGACCGCGAAGATCGGGCGGTCGATGAAAAAGCGTGAGAAGCGCACTGGATGGACTCCGGTTAAGACGTGCTACCGAGCAGCCGGCGCCGGCGCGGCGGATTCGGCAACCATGGCAGCATTTGTGGCAGCGACCTTCATCCCGGGGCGAACGCGCATCAGGCCGTTGATGACGACGCGCTCTCCGGGCTTGAGCCCGGATTGAACCGTTCGCAGACCATCTACGACGCGGCCAGTAACGACGGGGCGGTACTCGACAGTGTTGTCGCTCTTCAGCACCAGCACGAACTTCCGATCCTGGTCGGTACCGATCGCCTGATCCTGAACCATCGTTGCCAGGTGGCGGTCGCTACCGAGCAGCCGTACACGCGCGAACAATCCGGGTGTGAAGAGATGGTTGGGATTCGCCAAAACGGCGCGCGCGCTGACGGTTCCGTTGGCTCCGTCAACACGGTTGTCGACGAAGTTGAGCCTTCCCTCATGGGGGAATCCGGTCTCATTGGCGAGACCGATCAGTACCTGCCGTCCATTCGGACCGGCGGAATTTGCGCCCATGTACTTCAGGTACGCCTGCTCGTCGGTGTCGAAATACACGTAGATCGGATCGAGAGAGACGATGGTGGTCAGCAGCGTCGGTGACGGCGCCCCGGCCTGCACGAGATTGCCGGCGGTGATCTCGGCGCGGCCGACGCGTCCCGAAATCGGGGCGCGCACAACGGTCCACTCCAGATTCAGCCGAGCGACGCGCACCGCCGCCTCGGCGGCGCGGATCGCCGCATCCCCCTCGTCGCGACCGCTGGTACGCGCATCCAGCTCCTCGCGCGAGATCGCCTGCGTGTTCACCAGCTTCTGCGCCCGCTCGAGCTCCACTCCGGCGAGCTGGTTGCGGGTGCGCGCCTGGGCGAGAATCGCCTCCGTTCTCGCGACCTCTGCTTCGTACGGACGCTGGTCGATCACGAACAGCACATCACCCTCGTGGACCGTCGATCCCTCGACGAATCCCACGCGCTGGAGGAACCCGCCGACGCGCGGCCTGACCTCAACCGAATGGACCGCCTCGAAGTGGCCGCTGAACTCGTCCCAGTCGGCGACCACGCGCTCGATGGCCGGCGCGACAGTTACCTGGGGAGCTTGCATCGGGGGCGCGTCCTTGCTGCATCCGGATGCGGTGACCGCGAAAATTCCGGCGGCCGCCCAACCGCCGGCGTGGGCCCGGAGGGAAACGGACTTGGCGCGAGAGAAAGTGGAACTCATGTTGCACGACTCCAGAACAGGGGACCGCTACAACGAACCATGGTGGCACTACGCATCGACATTCATTATGTTACCGGTCGGTAACATGCCGCAATTACCCCTATGTTACCGGTCGGTAACATTTTAGTCAAGGAGGGGTACATCTCAATCGTGCAAACAGATATTCACGGTAACTCGGCGAAAACCAGAAAAGCCGGCCGGTTCGCGATACCGGTCCGCGAGCGGATTCTCGTGGCGGCTGGCGACCTGTTTCATAAACAAGGCATCCGCGGGGTCGGGGTCGAAGCAATCGCCGAGGCGGCGCAGACGAACAAGATGACGCTGTACCGCTACTTCGACTCGAAGGACGAGCTGATCACGGAGTGGGTGCGGGGCATCGTCGCTCACAAGGAAGAGGACTGGAAGGATCTCAACGCCCGCTACCGCGGAGATCCGCAGGGCCAGCTCCAGGAGTGGAGTCGCCGCACCGCCGCGAAGCTCCGCGCGATGGAAGAGCGGGGGTCGGCTCTTGGCAACGCTTTCGCCGAGCTCCCGGATCCGAACCATCCGGCGCGGCGCGTCATTCAGGAACACAAGCTTCGGGAGCACAAGCGCATCGTCCGCCTCTGCAAGGCGGCAGGATTCCGGGATCCCGCCCTCTCCGCGAACCTCTTCTCCATGCTGCTGGAGGGCGCCCACTCCTGCGGAACGTGTGTCGGTATGAGGCAGATCGGTGAGCATCTCGTGCAAGTCGTAGATCTGATGGTGGAGAACAACCGGCGGCAGTAGGCCGCGCGCTACAATCGACCGCGGCTATACCTATATGTCGAGCGAGAAGCGCCGAAATCGACATGCCGAACGATCGGGGGTCCTAACGGGGCGGACGCTTGGTGCGGCTACGAGTGCCCTCGGATGCTCCGTGGATCCGCCGAGGAGCAACCAGGCGCCACGCATCTTCGAGCAATTCCGCCAACCGCTTCGATGTGACTCGGGTGAGTCGAAGCAGAATCGATGGATAGTTCAAGTAGTGATCTGTCAAAAAGAACAGATCCGGCTCGGCGCGCAGCAGCAGATCCCGATTCACAAAATCCATCCTCAATACGAGCGTCTCTCCGTCTTCCTTGAGTCGCGCCAACAGCTTCCCATCTACCTTGAGGGCCGGAGTGCCGTACGACGTGCTTTCAACGACGCCGGGCAGAGCACGCCCCAATCTGCTCACTTCGGGGAATGACACTCCGGGTGAACGCCGGCGATTGGTGCGCGGCGATTTAGTCGTGTGAGCCGATTGATTTTCTGATTTGTCGCTGGTCACCACCGTACGTTAGGCGTCAGTGCAGGACTCCGAAAGGATCCATCGGTGAGGTTCCCACAAGAGCGAGAACTTGCCGTTCGAGCACTCGAGCCGCACAATGAAGCAGCAAGGAGCGCACATGACACGCGTATCTGTCGCCGCCGCGGCGGTTCTTCTCACTATTCTCGCGCTCGCCGCGGATGCGCAGGAGCACGCACATCCAGAGGGCGCGCCGACTGAAAAGTTGGGCACCGTTCACTTCGCGACGTCATGCAGCCCCACTGTCGCGCCGCAGTTCGACCGCGCCGTGGCGCTGCTGCACTCCTTCGAGTTTGGCGCGTCGATTCGGGCGTTCAATCAAGTGCTCGCTGCCGACTCCACGTGCGCGATGGCCGACTGGGGCATCGCGCTCAGTCGATGGAGCAATCCCATGGCGGCCGGCAACCGGTCCGTCGCGCAGCTCCAGCAGGGCCGGCAGGCTGTCGACGCCGCGACTCGACTCGGCGTGCACGCGTCCGAGCGTGAGCGCGGCTATATACACGCCGTCAGCCAGCTCTACGACGATTTCGAGCACAAGGATCAGCGGACGCGAGTCGTCGCGTACGCGAGCGCGATGAACGAGCTCGCGATGCGGCAACCGGCGGACACTGAAGCCATGATCTTCTACGCGATCTCGCTCACTGCGTCCGCGCCGCCGACGGACAAGACATACGCGAATCAGCTGAAGGCGGGCGCTATTCTCGAGCCGCTCTGGGCGAAGCAGCCGAATCACCCCGGGCTCGCGCACTACATCATCCACACTTACGATTACCCGCCACTCGCTGACAAGGCGCGAGCGGCCGCGGAGCGCTATGCGAGCATCGCGCCGTCCGCCGCACACGCGCTGCATATGCCCTCGCACACATTTACCCGGGTCGGCATGTGGGAGGAATCAGTCGCCGCGAACAAACGGTCGATGAACGTCGCGCTGAGCACTGGCTCGATCGCAGAGGCGCTGCACGCCGCCGACTACGCCATGTACGCCAATCTGCAGCTGGGAAGGGACTCCGACGCGAAAGCGATTCTCGACGGACTGCCGGCACTCGCGGCGCGGTTCGACCCCAACGCGATCACCGGCGCCGCGCCCGGGTCCGCCGGCGTGTTCGCGCTCGCGGCGATTCCGGCGCGCTGGGCGCTGGAGCGGGGCGCATGGGCGGAAGCGGCCGCGCTCGAGCCGAAAGCGAGCGCCTATCCGTACACAGAGGCGATGACGTACTTCGCGCGCGCGCTCGGCGCCTCGCACATCGGCGATGTCGGAAAAGCAAAGGTCGCGATCGATTCGTTGGCGTCGATTCAGCAGCGGTTGAGCGCGACGGGGGAACCATATTGGGCGGAACAGGTGGCCATCCAGCATCTCGCCGCCCAGGCCTGGCTTGATCTAGCCGAGCACCGGGAGAAGGATGCTCTGATGCTCATGCGCGAAGCCGTCACGCATGAGGACGCGACCGAGAAGAGTGCCGTGACCCCGGGGCCGCTGGCGCCGGCGCGCGAGCTGCTCGGCGATATGCTCATGGAACTCCACCGGCCCGCCGAGGCGAGCCGGGAGTATCGCGCGACGCTGCAGAAGGAGCCGAATCGCCGGCACGCGCTCGGTCGCGTCGGCGACCCGACATCGCGTGACTAGATCCTTCTGCCACGCCTAACGCCCTAGTTCAGCTGCAAGCACGTTACAACCATTGCGGCGTAGCCGCATCCGAAAAGTGCTTATCAGCTGCAACGTTCGTTAGGCGGCGAGCGCAACTAATCAGGTCGGGGTGTTTGGTCGACGCCGGCAAAAACGCGTCAGATTGGTCGCAACGCTCGCGCCTCGATAATGGACCAAGCGTCCGGTACCCGCGCTGCGTTGGTGCGTATGTATGTAGGAAAATGCCAATGCTGGTCGAAAGCGATCTGGACCTCGCCGTCGCGGTCGGCTGTTCGTTCGAGATTGTCGTACACGCCGTCGATGCTCAACGTGTTCCAATCGGTGAGGGCAACCGATTTACCAGCCTTGTCCCACGCTCGCAGGGGATGGCTGCTCCTAACCTCTATCAATAGCCAACCCCGACTTCCGGGACAGAAACACCCCACTCGGAGCAGAAATTTATAGTCACGCGGCTTTCTAGCTTGCCATAGCGCGCGTTCCTTTCTGAGGGTCGCGTGCAGGGATTGGCGTTGCCCGGGCGTTTGCAGCTTAAAGGTTTGGCCTTCCCCAGAGAAGACGCTGACGACGGCGGTGTCCTTGAAGAGCGCGACGACGCTGGTGTCCGTGATGGCGACGACGACGGCCGTGTCTCTGATCACAGGACCAACGTCAGCATTCTTCCGAACGGGGGCGGTCCGGTGGCAGGCGACAGGAAAGACGCCGAGCACCAACAAGCCGGACAGAGCGATTCGGATGCGCACGCGAATCATCATCGACCTCGGCGTGTTAACTAATACTAGTGGCTTATGTCCCCCTAACGCCCTAGTTCAGCTGCAAGCACCCTACCACCATTGCGACGAAGTCGCACCCGAAACGTGCTTGGCAGCTGCAACGTTCGTTAGGTAGCGCTCGGAATGATGCCGACATCTGTCACTTGAGGGCACGGAACGTAGCCGCTGTCGTTGCTTCGCTCGGCGCTATCGGCCGAAACTGGACCGCGGATGCGCCTCGCGCACCAATAAAGTCCGGCCCGATCGATATGACACCTAGGTAAGTGGTGTCCCGGTACAGCGCCGCGCGTACCTGACCCGCCGGTGGCGTATGCCAGGTCGGCTTCCAAGCTCCTCGCGCTGTGGCCAGCGCTCGCAGTGCCGCCAGGGTGGCGGGGTCGGTGAAAGTCTTAGTCGTGCTGGCTGTGTCGGAAAGGACCGTCACCTGCGCGCTGGTTATCTCGCCAAGGTCCGCCAGAGGGGAGGGGCGGCTACTACTGCAAGCGGAACTGCTCAATAAGAGCAAGGTGGCGATCGCGAATCGTTTCATCCGTATTAGGCGAGGAATCGTATGCGCTACCTAACGCCTTAGTTCAGCTGCGGGCGATTTTACCATACGACGCAACCCAACGACTTGGCCCCGCCCGTCTGCTGCAACGTTCGTTAGGTGGCAGGAGAGACATTTTGAGGACACTGTTCCCTGTTTCCAATGAGCCGCATGGACGACTCGGGGAGACCTACAAGATCAGTTAACCAGGTCGCTCGCCCAATAAGGTTCGCGCCCATTCGTGCGACGTGGATTCTGATTCCTTCGAAGTTCCCAGTAAACATTACCTCGAGCGAGTCAGAGGTGATTCTTTTCCAGCCGGAGTATTTCAAGAGACCAGCCCAATCTTCGTCGTCGAGCTGCGGGTGGTGGCGGCCCACAGCGGAGCCCGCGTCGGCACCGGGAAGTAGCATCAACCAAATCGGAAAGAGACGCACCGACGCAGATCCGATTGCATCGCTATAACTGAGACTGTAGCACTCCGCGCTCGTGACGTTGAGTTGGCGCCTTGCGCGAACGGCGTTGGTCGCCGAGGCTTTCGAATTGGAGACAGCGCACGCCGCCAGAAGAAGAGCGAGGAGAACGCGCGATGATCGGCATTTCTCAAGGGTTCCAATGCCAAGACCGACCATGCTGTCCACCTAACGCCCGGCGTTCAGCTGCAGCCGAACCGTACAGGAGCGAGCGAAGCGAGCCATCAATAGATCGGCTGTCCGCTGCAACGCCTTGTTAGGCCGCGGCCCCACTAAAGTGTCGAAACGCGATGCCGGATAAGAACCACGATTGCGGAGGCGAGGAGATAGAATCCGCCCCCAATGCCCATGACGCCGTACTCCGCGGGGGAGCCACTCCCGAAGAACTTCAGGATCCCGGCCACCATGCCAAACAACCCGCCGAAGAAAAGGAGCCAGACGAGGAGCCCTAGCAGATTCCGATCCATCGATGCCTCCAGGAAGAAGAAGATGCAGTGTCTTGATATAGCGGTTACCGGCGAGCGTGGTGAGGGGCCCTGGGGCGGGAACGATCGCCCATCTGCCCCGGATGCGAAGTCGGAGGTGCGTGCCGGCGGCGCGCCATACCTCTGAACAAGATTGCGCGCCATGGGCCGACGTGGATGGCCCTATGTGCGCATCCAATACCGTCCGCGACCTAACGCCTTAGTTCAGCTGCAAGCACGTTACAACCATTGCGGCGAAGCCGCATCCGAAAAGTGCTTGTCAGCTGCAACGTTCGTTAGGTAGCTAGCGCGAAGAAGCGTAAAAAGGATGCACCACCGCTCGCGCGGACCTCGGCCCATTTCCGAGCGGA
The DNA here is from genome assembly GCA_041484425.1 of Gemmatimonadaceae bacterium. GTDB lineage: Bacteria > Gemmatimonadota > Gemmatimonadetes > Gemmatimonadales > Gemmatimonadaceae > UBA4720. Next base: position 1,460 of record JBGPHO010000049.1, on the reverse strand, counting down.
CGTTGAGCAGCCTATGTCCTGTTGGAATAATGCCAAGTCAGTTCGTGGACAACGATGGGTCGTGTGCTTCGGAGGCGAAGTCTCACGTACGTGACGCCAGGACGGAGAGTGTTCCAATGCAAACACACCTCTTCCCCTTCCTCCCCGAGCAGATGGATTCGGTTATAGGGAGTGTCCATCCCGTTGCCAGGGCTGTATCCACCGCCACTAGAATCAATGCGCTCGCCGTTTCTTCCTTCCAATACTGCTCTCAGCGCGATCGGCTTGGTGGTTTGCGTGCCGGCATCCCGCGGATACACCGTCGTATCGGTCAGCTGCAGCGGATGAAACTTCTCGGCTCGCGGATGGAAGACGTAATGTAAAGTGTCGAGAATCATGCAAAGCCTCGGATGGCTTGCATCGGTGACACCAGAACCCAAGTTGAACACAACACCCGTTGAATCGACTGTGACCGATCCCGATCGCAGCGTTTTTACGCTGATATCCGGACTGGGCAACAAAGCGCAGGCGGCGCCGACGCATCCGAGCGCGGCCCGAAGAAATCGTGCGAAACAGATTCGACTGACGGCTGACAAACGTGAGAAGATTCTCATCGTGACCTTCCGGGCGAGTGATTAGTTCACTCGATGAGAATGGTGCACTTGAGGACGTGCATTCCATACGTCATCAGACGTAGTACTATCTCACCACGCTCACCAAGCCCTTATAGTCTCGTCGCGCTCTATGATGTTGCTTATTGTCTACCTAACGCCTTAGTTCAGCTGCAAGCACACTATCACCATCGCGGCGAAGCCGCATCCGAGAAGTGCTTGGCAGCTGCAACGTTCGTTAGATCGCACGAGCGTATCAAGTTCGATTAACGGCCTCGCCCATCCCGAGTTCAATTTCGGGCATCTGCCTGATTACTTCTCTCCACTCATCGACGTATTTCTGAGTAAATCTCGTCCTCTCATCGGGCCGCCAGTAGTCAATGACCTTCATGCAACAATCGGCCAACAGTGAGAAACCAAGAAGTAGTACCGGACGGGCATTCGCAGGGGAGCGAATTGGCGTAACCGCTACCCCCCTTTCATCGGTCGTGAGATGAGTTCCCGTATATCCGCCGTGCATAAAATACGACGCGTGGTGATAGATAGACTTGTATTCACCGGCCGCTCCAACCTCGGACGCTAGTTTCCAGATGCTGGTTAGGCGCTCGTTCTTCGGAGCGGCGGTGTCGTAGTACCAAGGCGGTTCATGATGTTTCTCTTTGACGAACTGAGCAAAGCCCGCGCTGATAGCCGTATATTGAGGACGCTCAAGTATTCTCTCCAGTACTTCCCGATGCTTCTCGGCGTCGTCGGGCGAGATCACTGGCTTGCCGCCGTAGCGGTTGATCAGATCGCGCGTTTCACCATCTGACTCATGCTCCGGCGTGCCTGGAATTGCCTTACTGATCTGGCTTAACTGTTCGCGCCGTG
>JBGPHO010000048.1:0-12945 GCA_041484425.1 Gemmatimonadaceae bacterium | reverse complement strand
TCCGCAGTTCGAGCGCATGCGCTACGCAGATGCGATGGAGCGGTTCGGGATCGACCGCCCCGACACACGGTACGCGCTGGAGCTTTTTGACGCGAGCGATGCGTTCCGCGGATCCGAGTTCGGAGTGACGAACGCCGCTCTGGCGGCCGGTGGTCGCGTGAGGGGCCTCAAGATTCCCGGCGGCGTGGCGCTCTCGCGCAAGCAGGTCGACGAGCTCGAAGCCATCGCGAAATCGGCCGGAGCCGGCGGACTTATTCGGTTGAAGCGGGCGGCAGCCGGACTCGAAGGACCAGCTGCGAAGTTCCTGAGCGAAAGTGGCGTTCAGCGACTAGCTGTAGGAGAGGGAGAGTTGTGTCTGCTGGTTGCGGGCGAGGAGCGCGTCAGCAACCCCGCCCTGGATCGTGTGCGGCAGGATGTCGCTCAGCGGCTCTCGCTCGTGCCGGAGAACAAGCGCTCGTTCCTCTGGGTAACGGATTTTCCATTGTTCGGCCGCGAGCAGGACGGAACGCTCAGCTCGGTGCACCACCCATTCACGTCGCCGCACCCCGACGACCTCGAGCTTCTCGATTCGGCGCCCGAGAAAGTTCGCGCGCTCGCGTATGACGTCGTGTTGAACGGGTTGGAGCTTGGCGGGGGCAGCATCCGCATCAACGATCCTTCGCTCCAGCGAAAGGTGTTGTCGCTACTGGGTATCAACGCGAAAGATGCCCAGCTTCGCTTCGGCTTCCTGCTCGATGCCTTGAGCGCGGGTGCTCCGCCCCACGGAGGGATCGCGTTCGGCTTTGACCGGCTAGCCATGGTGTTGGCGGGGGCGACCTCTCTCCGCGACGTGATTGCATTTCCGAAGACTACCGCGGCGACGGCGTTGTTCGAGGACGCGCCCTCCGCCATTCCACCCGAAGACCTGAGGGAACTCCATCTTCAGACAATGACGAATTGACGTGAGCGAAGAGACAACGATTCAGCGCCTCTCTACAGAAGGGGCGGACATGCTGACGCTGGCCGGCGTCAACGACGAGAACCTCGTCGAGTTGGCCCGTCAGACAGGAGCCAAGATCGCGCTTCGCGGCGAGACGCTGGCAGTCAGCGGAAGCGCGGAATCAGTCGCGCGGGCCATACCGATCGCCCAGCGCATGATCGACACCGCCAAGCAGCAGATGCCGATGACCGCGGACGACGTGCTCCGCATGAGCATCGAGGGTCCACGCGAGGGCAACGGAAACGGCGTGGACAGCGAGACACGCATCGTTCTTCCCGGTGTCCGGAAGATCATTCAGGCGAAGACAAGCGGACAGGCCGAGTACATGAAGCTGATGGCGGAGAACGACATCGTCGTCGGAATTGGGCCAGCCGGTACAGGCAAGACCTACCTGGCGGTTGCCGCGGCGGTGGATTCTCTCGCACGCAAGCGAGTTCGTCGCATAGTCCTGGCGCGCCCCGCGGTCGAAGCCGGCGAAAGTCTCGGATTTCTTCCAGGGGACATGCAGCAGAAGGTCGATCCGTATCTGAGGCCGCTGTACGACGCGCTCGAGGACATGATGCCCCACGAGCGGGTGCTGAAATCGCTCGAGACGCGCACAATCGAGATCGCGCCCCTCGCCTACATGCGCGGACGAACGCTCGCGGATGCGTTCGTCATCCTCGACGAGGCGCAGAACGCGACCACCGCACAGATGAAGATGTTTCTGACCAGGCTCGGCGTTAACTCGAAGGCGGTGATCACCGGCGACAAGACGCAGATAGACCTCCCCAAGAGGGAAGACTCGGGACTCGTTCAGATCGAGCGAATACTGCCGGGCATCGAAGGCATCGGGTTCTATTATCTCACCGAGGCCGACGTCGTCCGCCACCGGCTGGTGCGCGAGATCATCAAGGCGTACGCAGAGGATTCGGGCGTCTGACCGATCGCGCGCGGGGCTGATGTGTTGAAGAGGCCTCCCCGCGGGGTCGCGATAGACATTTCATCGAGCGTGCGGCGCCTCAGCGTGTCGCGCGCGAGAGTAAGAGAGGCCGCTGTCGCCGCGCTCAAAGCCGAGCGCGCAAAGGATGCCATGCTATCGATCACGTTCGTCGGGCGAGCAACGATGTCACATCTGAACTATCGGTACCTCGGCCACCACGGTGCGACCGACGTGATTTCGTTCGGACTCGGTCGGGTAGGGAAACGCGGCGCCGTCGTGGGCGACGTCTACATCTGCGCCGAAATTGCCCGGGAAAATGCCCGCCGACAAAACATATCGGCTGGAGAGGAGCTGCTGCGCCTCGTAGTCCACGGCACGCTTCACGTTCTTGGTCAGGATCACCCGCCGGGCGCGGGTCGCACCACGTCGCGCATGTGGCGGAGACAGGAGAGGATTCTCGCGCGTGTCCTCTAACCGTTTGATGGACGATTTCAACGCGGGGAAACCGGCGGCCCTGGCGCGCGTGGTCAGCATCGTCGAGAACCATCGAGAGGGATTCGAACAGATCCTCAGCGATCTGCATCCGCGAACGGGCCGTGCGAGGCGCATCGGCTTGACCGGGCCACCCGGCGCTGGAAAGAGCACGATCACCGCGCTGCTGGTGAAGCGATTTCGTGAAGCTGGTCTCAGGGTTGGGGTAATTGCTGTTGACCCGACGTCTCCCTTCACCGGCGGCGCTCTGCTTGGCGATCGCGTGCGCATGGAGAGCGTGGCACTCGATCCCGGTGTATTCATCCGCTCGATGGCGACACGTGGGTCGCTTGGCGGCCTCGCCGCCGCAACGCGGGAAGTGGCCGACGTTCTGGATGCATTCGGATTCGATCGGTTGCTGATCGAAACCGTGGGTGTAGGCCAATCGGAGCTTGATGTCGCTCGGACGGCCGATACGACCGTGTTGATTCTCGTCCCGGAATCAGGAGATTCGATCCAGACGCTAAAAGCGGGAGTGATGGAGGTGGCGGACATTTTCGTGGTGAACAAGGCCGACCGGCCCGGCGCCGATCGCCTGCGGAACGACGTCGAGCTGATGCTGGGTCTGCGCAAGGGTGTTTCATTCGGGAGCGTTCCGGCGCACCACGGAATCGATCTCAAGCGCATGAATCCCGCGCGCGCGGCGCGCGAAGCCGCAGCCGCGCCGAACCCCGCCCAGTGGACACCGCCAGTGTTGAGCGCGATCGCGACGAAGGAAGAGGGAATCGATGAGTTCGTCGCGGCGCTCGACCGTCACTTCGCTTATCTTGAGCAGAGCGGCAAGCTCAGCGCGCGCAGGCGTGAGCGATTGCGGGAGCGCGTCATGGACATCGTTGAGCAGAAAATCCGCGTCCGCCTTTGGAAGGACACGGCTACGATGAGTCGGCTCGAGCTGCAGCTGCCATCGGTTGAAGAGGGCAGCGCCACCCCCTTTGGCGTCGCCGACCAGCTGTTGCGACTGAGCGGTGAGCGCGTAAGTGGAGAAGAGGATAAATGACCAAACTCAAAAGCCCCAGCTCCAAAAGCGCGGCCGACAACGAATTGATCGCGACGATCGAGGAGCAGAGCGCCGAGCTGCGCCTGCTCCGGAAGGAAGTTGCTGAATGGCGGAAGAGGTACGAGAAGGGCGAGCTGCGTGACATCGCCTTCACCAACTCTGAGAAAGAGCTTCGCCCGATTTACTCGCCACTCGATGCCGCTGAGACTAGCGCCGAAGCGCTGGGAATGCCGGGCTTCTATCCGTACACGCGAGGAGTTCACCCAACCGGGTATCGCGGCCGCTTGTGGACGATGCGCCAGTTCGCCGGCTTCGGGAGCGCGCGTGACACGAACGAGCGGTACAAGTTCCTGCTCGCGCAGGGGCAAACGGGACTGTCCGTGGCGTTCGATTTCCCAACCTTGATGGGTTACGACTCCGATCATCCCAGGTCCGAAGGAGAGGTCGGCAAGTGCGGGGTCGCGATCTCGAGCCTCGCCGACATGGAGACCCTCTTCGACGGCATACCGCTGGATCAGGTATCGACGTCGATGACCATCAACGGGCCGGCGGTAATTCTTTACTGCTTCTACATCGCAGCAGCAGAGAAGCAGGGCGTCGATTCGACGAAGCTGCGCGGGACGATCCAGAACGACATCCTCAAGGAGTACATGGCGCAGCACGCGTGGGTTTACCCCATCGAGCCCGCGCTCAGACTCATCGTTGACTGTTTCGAATGGTCGGCCGAGCACGTCCCGCAGTGGAACACGATATCGATCTCCGGCTATCACATCAGGGAGGCAGGCTCGACGGCGGCACAGGAGCTGGCATTCACGCTCGCCGACGGATTCACATACGTCGAGCGCGGGATCGCTCGCGGCCTCGACGTCGACACGTTTGCGCCGCGTCTCTCGTTCTTCTGGGACATCCACAGCGATTTCTTCGAGGAGATCGCGAAACTCCGCGCCGCGCGCCGCATTTGGGCGCGGCACATGAAGGATCGCTACGGGGCCAAGGATCCGCGCTCGCTCATGATGCGGTTTCACTCGCAGACGGCGGGCGTGACGCTGACCGCACAGCAGCCCATGAACAACGTCGTGCGCGTCGCCTACCAGGCGATGGCCGCAGCACTCGGCGGGACGCAGTCGCTGCACACCAACTCGATGGACGAGACGCTGGCGCTGCCGACCGAAGAGTCGGTGCAGGTGGCACTTCGCACACAGCAGATTCTCGCCTACGAGACGGGAGTTCCGAACGTCATCGATCCGCTCGGCGGGTCGTACTACGTCGAGACGCTCACCACCGAGCTCGAACGCGAGGCCGAATTGCTGTTCAAGCAGATCGAGGAGGTTGGAGGCGTCGTCCGCGGCCTCGAGACCGGATGGCTGCAGCGGAAGATCAATGAATCGGCCGCTCGGCAGCAGTGGGAGATCGAGCAGCATCGTCGCGTCATCGTCGGCGTGAACGAATTCGTCACCGACGGCCCGGCGCTCGAGATCGAGCTCCTGAAGATCGCCGAGGAGACCGAGCGCGAGCAGGCGCAGCGGATGTCCAAGATGCGAGCGACCCGAGACAGCGCGCTCGTCGAGATGAGGCTGAGCGCGCTGCGTGAAGCGGCGGGCACGTCGCGGAATCTGATGCCGTACATCCTCGACTGCGCCCGTGCCTACTGCACACTCTACGAGATCCGCGCCGCCATGGAGACGGTGTTCGGCGCCTACCGCGAGCCAGTCTTCTTCTGACGAAGTCGAACGAGTGGTGGGAGTCTGCCTTCGACGCCCACTATCTCCTGGAGTACGGCCTACTCTTCACGCCCGAGCGCGATCGCCAGGAAACAGCGCGCCTCATCGATCTGCTCGGCTTGCCGGTTGGATCGCGCGTGCTCGACGTCCCGTGCGGGCAGGGACGCCACGCGCACCTGCTGGCCGAGTCGGGATACGATGTGGACGGTCTCGACTACTCCAGGGAACTGCTCGCGGTGGCCCGCAAACGCGGTGTTGGGCCGAGGCTCCGATACACGCGCGGCGACATGCGGAAGATGCCCGCGCGCTGGACTAGGCGGTTCGATGCCGTGCTCAATCTCTTCACTTCATTCGGGTTCTTCGCGCACCCGGCAGAAGATGCGCGAGTCGTACGAGAGTTCGCTCGCGTGCTCAAGCCGGGTGGGATACTCGTCTGGCACGGCGGCAACAGGGATGGAGTGATGGCGCGATTTCTGGAGCGCGACTGGTGGACGTCAGGAAAGACTCTGTTCGCGCAGGAGCGCGAGTTTGATCCCCTCTCCGGCGTACTGACGGTTCATTCGACGTGGCGGCGGGGCACGAGGACCGGCAACCGCGAACACAGGCTCAGGCTGTACACGGCCACACGACTGTCGGAGCTGTTCGCCGACGCCGGTCTGGTGGTGGAGCAGGCCTGGGATGGATTTGATGATCGACCGCTCGCAAGAACAGCATCCGAGATGCTCCTGGTCGCCCGCAAAGAGTAATGCCCGATTGCCGCTCGCGCTCCGCAGCCGCTAACTTCTACTCTCTATGAGACCAATCCGAGTTCTCGTCGCCAAGCCCGGTCTTGATGGACATGATCGGGGAGCCAAGGTTGTCGCCGCGGCGCTTCGCGACGCGGGTATGGAAGTCATCTACACTGGCCTGCATCAGACGCCCGAGATGATCGCGACCGCAGCGATCCAGGAAGACGTCGATGTCATCGGGCTCTCGATTCTGAGCGGGGCCCACATGACGCTCATTCCTCGAGTCCAGGACCTGGTTCGCGCGCAAGGCCGCGACGACATCCTGATCACCGGCGGCGGAATCATTCCAAAGGAAGATGTTGATACTCTCGAGCGCCGCGGAATCGGGCGACTCTTCGGGCCGGGCACCCCCACGACTGAGCTCATCGAGTACATCAAGGAGTGGTTCGCCACGCGCGAAAAGCAGGAAGCGTAGTGAGCAATCGCCTGCGCGAGCTGAGCGACGAGGTAAGGGCGCTCGAGACAAAGCTTCGCGAGGCGGGCGGAGCCAAGCGGATCGAAAAGCTGCACCAGCAGGGGAAGCTGTCGGCGCGCGAGCGGGTGGAGCGTCTTCGCGACAATGGCACGAGCATGCTCGAGATTGGGCTCCTCGTCGCCTACGACCAGTATGACGGTCAGGCTCCCGCGGCAGGCGTCGTGACAGCGATCGTGAGAGTTCACGGCCGCGAGACGGTCGTCGTCGCCAACGACGCGACGGTGAAGGCCGGGTCGTGGTGGCCGGAGACGATCAAGAAGATTCTCCGCGCTCAGGAGATCGCGATGCGGTGCCGTATCCCGATCGTGTATCTCGTCGATTCCGCGGGAGTGAATCTGCCGTATCAGGGGGGCGTCTTCCCGGGGCAGTACGGAGCCGCGCGCATCTTCTATTACAACTCGATCATGCGGCGCTACCTGCACGTCCCGCAGATCGCGGCGGTGATGGGACAGTGCATTGCGGGTGGTGCGTATCTGCCCGCGCTCTCGGATGTGATCCTGATGGTGAAGGGCACATCGTTCATGGGGCTGGGTGGTCCGAATCTGGTGAAGGGCGCGACCGGACAGGTCGTGGATTCGGAGACTCTGGGCGGCGCGTCGACGCACACGGAGATCAGCGGTGTCGCGCACTACGCGCTGGACAACGACGAGGCGTGCATCGCCAAGATCCGCGACCTGATCGAGCGACTGCCGACAACGAGTCGCGACATGGCGCTCCTGCCGCGGGAAAACACGGAAGACGATCCGCGCGCCGGTAAGGCGCGTACCGGCACAGCTCCTCCGAAGTCAAAGACAAGAACCGCAAAATCCGGCAGCAAGGAAGAGGATTTGTACGACCTGCTCCCCGCCGATCACCGCATGTCGTACGACATGCACTCGGTGCTACGGGCGATTCTGGACAACGGCGAGATCGACGAATTCCAGGAGGGCATCGCGAAAGAGATGATCTGCGGCGACGCCCGAATCGATGGAATCACACTGGGCGTCATCGCGAACCAGCGCGGTCTCATCAAGGGCCGCGAGGGAGAAAAGCCACGTTTCGGCGGCATCGTCTATACCGAAAGCGCGGAGAAGGTCGCGTACTTCATCGATCGCTGCGACCGGATAGGGATCCCGCTGCTGTTCGTGCAGGACGTCTCCGGCTTCATGGTCGGACCCGAGGCCGAGCACACAGGGATCATTCGCGCGGGCGCGCGCTTCGTCGAAGCGATGGCGACGGCGCGCGTGCCCAAGATCGTTCTCACCGTCAATCACGCTTCCGGCGCCGGATACTACGCCATGGCCGGTCAGGGGTTCGATCCGGATTTCATCCTCAGTTGGCCGACCGGCCGCATGGCAGTGATGGAAGGAGAATCGGCGATTCAGGCGGTGCACGGACCCGCACTGGAAGCGGCGAAGAAAAAAAGCGGCGCCTTGGGGCCCGACGTCTCGAAGTCCGTCGACGAGATGCGCGCCGACTACGAGCACCAGCTCGACGCGCGCTACGCGGCGGCGCGTGGATTCGTCGACGCGATAGTCTATCCGGAGAACACGCGCGAGATGCTTAGCCTGGCCCTGCGAGCGTCCCTCCACAATCCGGGACCGCACCTCGGGCCTTTCGTGCTCCCTCCGCATCTCTCGGAGGAGAACAGTTGAAGGATCTTGTCCGCGTCGCCGCCGGCCAGGGATTCTGGGGCGATGATCTCGACGCACCGCGGCGCCAGGTGGAGGGAGGGCCGGTTGATTATCTGATGCTCGACTACCTCGCCGAGGTCACCATGTCGATTCTCCAGAAGCAGAAGGAGCGCGACCCCTCCCTCGGCTACGCTCGAGACTTCGTCGGCGCGATGGAAAGCGTTCTGCCAGCCGTGGTCGAGCGAGGGGTCAAGATCATCGCAAACGCCGGCGGAGTGAATCCGCCCGCATGCGCAATCGCGGTAAAGGCGGTGGCCGAGAAAAACGGAGCGAAGGGCGCGCTGCGAATCGGAGTCGTCTCGGGCGACGATCTGCTCGGTCGAATCGACCAGCTCATCGCAGCGGGACATCCGCTGGCGAACATGGAAACCGGCGAGCCGCTCTCGCTCGTGAGGGACCGGGTGCTTTCCGCCAACGCCTACATCGGCTCCGAGCCGATCGTGGAAGCGCTGGGCAAGGGAGCGAACGTCGTGATCACCGGACGCTCGACCGATACCGCCCTCACGATGGCGCCGCTTCGTCACGAATTCCGCTGGGGCGCATCGAGCTGGGATCAGCTGGCAGCGGGAATCGTGGCTGGGCATATCATCGAGTGTGGAGCGCAGTGCTCCGGCGGCAACTGTCTGTACGAGTGGCGCTCGATTCCCGACCTCGCGAACGTCGGATATCCTCTCGTCGAAGCAAGACCCGACGGCACGTTTGTCGTGACCAAGCATCCGAACACGGGTGGAAGAGTCTCAATTCAGACTGTCAGCGAGCAGCTTGTCTACGAGATGGGCGATCCACACTCCTACATCACGCCCGACGTCATCGCCGACTTCACGACCATCAAGGTGGCGCGAGATGGCGACGATCGTGTGCTCGTATCCGGAATCAAGGGGAAGCCGCCCACCGACAAGCTCAAGGTCTCAGTGGCGTACCGTGCCGGGTTCAAAGCCGTTGGCACTCTCGTCTACGCGTGGCCGGATGCGCTCGAAAAAGCGCAGCTGGCTGACCGTATCCTGCGCGAGCGGCTCGACAGGCTTGGTCTCCGCTTCGAGCGCATCCTCTCCGAATTCGTCGGCGCGACCGCCACGCACGGACGCCTCGCTGGAGACCAGCGCCATGCGCCGGAGGTACAGCTGCGCTTCGGAGTTCGCGGCCCCGACCGCGCCGCGGTGGAACGATTCACGCGGGAGATTGCACCACTCGTTCTGAACGGACCGCCAACCGTCACGGGATTCGCCGGCGGCCGGCCCAAGGTCGAAGAAATCGTGGCATACTGGCCCGCGCTCATCGACAAGTCCGTTGTGAAGACCAAAGTGGACCTCATTCAATGAAGGTGCGCCTCGTTGACATCGCGCACGCGCGCTCAGGCGACAAGGGTGACACCGCCAACGTCGGCGTAATCGCGCTGGAGCCGCGCTGGTACCAGGTGCTCGAAGAATTCGTGACGCGCAACCGAGTGGCCGAGCACTTTCGCGGCATGATCGAGGGCGCGGTAGACCGATACGAGCTTCCCAATCTGAGCGCGCTCAATTTTCTGCTGCACGGCGCGCTCGACGGCGGCGGCACGCTGTCGCTCAAGACCGACGCGCAGGGCAAGGTCTACTCGACAGCGCTGCTCCGCATGGTGATCGATGTTCCGGACGCCGAAGCGAGACGTCTCGAGCTCCCGGCGGGAGAGTGAAGAACATTCGCATGAGTACCAGTGGGCCGATCGGCAGGATCACACTGGCACGGCCGGACAAGAAGAACGCTCTCGATCGCGTCACCGCCGACGAGCTTGCGGAGGCGCTGTTCGCTTTGAGCGAATCAACTGTTAACGTCGTCGCCATCGACGCAGACGGTCCCGATTTCTGCGCTGGAGCGGACCTCGCCGCGCTGGAGGGCATGCTCGACGCTCCACGCTCCCAGCAGATCGAGGACGCCAAAGCGCTCGCACACGTTTACCACACCATTCGGCGCATGGAGAAGCCGGTCGTGGCGTTGGTCAAGGGTCGCGCGTACGCCGGCGGCGCGGGCATCGCCACGGCTTGCGACATCGTGCTGGCGCATGAGGAAGCCCGCTTCGGGTATCCCGAGGTCACCATAGGCTTCGTACCCGCGATGGTCATGACGATGTTGAGGCGCTCCGTGGGAGAAAAGCACGCCTTCGATCTCGTCAGCACGGGCCGCATTCTCGAGGCGGAAGAGGCGAGGGCGATCGGGCTCGTCTCACGAGTATTCGCGGACAAAGAATTTGATCAGCTTTCCCAAGCCGTCCTTAACCAGCTCGCGGACACGGCGCCCAGCGCGATGGCGGCGACAAAAACTCTCTTCTACAAGCTCGACACCCTCAGCTTCATCGACAGCATCTCGGCCGGCATCATCGCCAACGCCGATGCGCGTGCGACACCCGCCTTCCGTGAAGGCGTAAAACGATTCACCCGCCGCAACAAGGACACACAGTGAGCCCATTTACAATGGCCAAGCTCGCGCTGATGCTGATCGCTGCGATCCTGCTCGGGTGGGGGATCAGGGCCGACGACGCAGCGCTCCGCTGGGCTGGAATCGCGTTTCTGTTCATCGCGCTGATCCTTCGATTCATCAAGAAGCCCCGCGGGCTCGGATGAAAACCCCGCGTCCGACCACCATCGTCGATGCGCCTCGTCTCTCCAGAAAGCTCGGCGTCGACCTGGTGCTGGCCAGCGAGATCCACCAGTACACAGGCAGCTTCAAGTTTCGCGCTGCTCACAACGTCGCGTCCCACGTAAAGCAGGGGCACATCATCACCGCGTCGTCAGGCAACTTCGGGCAGGCCATCGCCTACGCTTGCTCGCTCTTCAACAAGCGATGCACCGTCGTGATGCCGGCAACGGCGCCGAAGATAAAAGTCGACGCCGTTCGAGAGTACGGAGCCCAAGTTGATCTCGTCGACGTTGCAAAGAAGGGAAGGCTCGAGCGGCTCGCCGAGCTGGCCAGGGAATTTCCCGACGCGTACGTCGCCAGCCCGTACGATGATCCTCTCGTGATCGAGGGCAACGCCAGCCTCGCCCGGGAGCTTGTCGCTCTCGACCTCGATCTCGATTTCATCATCGCGCCCATTGGCGGGGGTGGGCTCACCTCCGGTTTGGTGAAGGGCGTCGAACAAAGTGGAAAGAAGACGAAGGTGCTCGCTGCCGAGCCCCTGCTCTCAAATGACGCCGCTGAGTCGTTTCGCGCCGGACACATCGTGTCTCTGCCCGATGAGTCCAGCACCATTGCCGACGGCGCCCGCGTACTCCGGCTCGGCGACAGGAATTGGGAGATTCTGAGCCAGGGCCTCGCCGCCGTGATCGAGGTAACGGAGGAACAGATCAAGGAAGGAGTTCGCCTCCTCTTCGCGCTCGCCAATCTGAAGGCCGAGCCGACGGGCGCGCTCGCGCTCGGGGCTGTGCTCGCGGAACCGGATCGGTTCAGGGGGAAGCGAGTGTGCTGCGTAATCAGTGGCGGAAACGCCGACCCCGCTGCCTACGCCAAGCTCGTCCAGGGTATCTGAGGGGTCAGCGGCCAGGACCGCGGTCGCTGCTTCGAGGAAGGGGTCGCCCCGCCGCGGGTCACACGCAAGTGCGACGCAACAGTTACACACGCGTTGAGCCGGCACCCCGCCTCAACCTGGGTCGCTAGCTTTCAGCAGATGGCGAAACCGACAATCCAGGACGCGCGCGCGGTTCTCAAGAGCGCGTTTGGCTACGACGAATTCCGGCCGGGCCAGGAGGCCGCCGTGTCCGCCGTCCTCGCGGGGCGCGACACCGTCGTGGTCTTGCCCACGGGCGGCGGCAAATCGCTCTGCTTCCAGGTGCCCGCGCTCCTCATGCCAGGCCTGACAGTCGTCGTCTCGCCGCTCATCTCACTGATGAAGGACCAGGTGGATGCGCTGACAGCCAAAGGACTGCCGGCCGCGTTCATCAACAGCACGCTGACTTCAGGGCAAGTGTCAGATCGCCTCGCCCGCGCCGACCGGGGTGAGATCAAGCTGCTCTACGTTGCGCCGGAGCGCTTCGACTACGGCCGCACCGCCGAGAGGCTGCGCAACGCCGGTGTTTCGCTTCTCGCGATTGACGAAGCGCATTGCATCAGCCAATGGGGGCACGATTTCCGGCCGAGCTACCTCCGGGTGAAGAAGGTTCACGAGGCGCTTGGCTCCCCGACGACGATCGCGCTGACGGCGACAGCGACTCCCGAGGTCCGTCGTGACATCGCGCGCGAGCTCGCGCTGAAAAATCCCGAGACGATCATCACCGGTTTCGACCGGCCCAACCTGACGTACTTCGTCGTCCCGACAAAAAATGACGCCGACAAAGAAAAACGGCTCGTCGAGATCCTACGAAAGCACGATGGACTCGCGGTGATCTATGCGTCGACCCGGAAGGCCGTGGATCACCTGACGACCGTTCTCGAGCGCGCGAAGATTCGCGCCGCCGGCTATCACGCCGGGCTGGACGACAGCAGAAGGCACGAGGTGCAGGAAGCATTCATGGGCGAAAAGATCCGGGCGATTGTCGCCACCAACGCGTTCGGAATGGGCATCGACAAGCCCAACGTCCGTCTCGTCATTCACTACGCGATGCCCGGCACCCTCGAGGCCTACTATCAGGAAGCGGGTCGCGCCGGGCGAGATGGGCTCCACTCGGACGTGTTTCTGCTGCACGCATTTCCCGATCGCTTCACGCACGAGTTCTTCATCAAGGGCTCGTACCCGGAGCGCCAGGTTGTGGAGCAGACCTACGATGCGCTCAGAAAACTTTCCGACCGGCAGGGCTTCGTGAGCGCGGAGCCCGAAGACCTGGCTCGCGCGATCAAGCCCAAGCCCAACAGTCGAGAGATCGAGGGCGCGATCAGAATACTGACGCGCTCTG
>JBGPHO010000047.1:0-13016 GCA_041484425.1 Gemmatimonadaceae bacterium | reverse complement strand
GCTGAGGGAAACACCCGAGCAGCTGGGGTCCGTGCTCGTGCCGGTGAGCCATCTGATCGGCAGCGCTGCTTCGCCGGCCGTTGCTTCAGCCGGCATGGTCCCGACGCAAGTGACCCCGATGGCCGGAGCCAACGTTGCGCAAGTCCCATTAGGGCAGATAGCGACGATCAAGACCGTGGCTGGCCCGATGGTCGTACGCACCGAAGGCGCGATGCCAACCGCCTGGGTCTATGTAGATGTCGCCGGCCGCGACATCGGGAGCTTCGTCGAGGAGGCGCGTCGCATCGTCGAGCGCGACGTGAAACTCCCCGTCGGGTATAGCCTGGCATGGAGCGGCCAGTACGAGTACATGCAGCGTGCGGCGGCGCGGATGAAGCTTGTCGTTCCAGCAACGCTCGCGATCATCTTCATGCTGCTCTATTTCAATTTCAGGAGCGTCAGCGAGAGCCTCATCGTGATGCTTTCGGTGCCGTTCGCGCTCGTTGGCGGGTTCTGGTTCGTCTGGGCGCTCGGATACAACTGGTCGGTCGCGGTGGCCATCGGGTTCATCGCGCTTTCCGGAGTAGCCACTGAGACCGGGGTGGTGATGCTCATCTACCTGGACAACGCGTGGAAGGCCAAACAGAAGGCTGGCGAGCGCGCGTCGAATCGCGATCTGTACGACGCGATCGTCGAAGGCGCGGTCGAGCGCGTGCGTCCAAAGATCATGACCGTAACCGCAATCATGGCGGGCCTGCTCCCGATCCTCTGGGGGAACGGCGCCGGCGCGAGCGTCATGAAGCGCATTGCGGCACCGATGGTCGGCGGCATGATCTCGAGCACAATCCTGACGCTCGTGGTGATTCCGGCAGTTTACGCGCTCGTTCGGGAACGCGAGTTGTCTCGGACTCCGGTAGTCGTTGGGGAAGAAGATATCACGGAAGTCTCACCTGTTTTTGGGAGGGCTATATGAGAATCAAATCGCTTTCACTCGGGCTATCGGCAGGACTGATCACCGCAATCGGGTTTGGAATCTGCGGTGTGTTCTTCGCGATTGCCCCGGGTCCAACGTCGGCATTCCTGAGCTGGGTCTTGCACCTAGACGTTACGGGCATGACTCGGCCGTTGTCCGTATTGAACCTGCTTGTCGGCATCGTGCTCTTTGGCGCGTACGTCGGGCTGGCTGTAGGAGTCACGGCGGCGCTCTACAATCGCCTTACGACTCCTCGGACAACGTGACGAGACACTGCGAGTGCCGGGAAAAACATCTCCGGCGTAGGATCGTGCTCACCGGAGGCCCCGGTGCGGGGAAGACCGCCGTGCTGGAACTGCTCCGGCACTCGCTGTGCGATCACGTGGCGATTCTGTCGGAAGCCGCCGGCATCATCTTTGGCGGCGGCTTTCCGCGCCACGACAACATTGGTGTCCGTCGAGCGGCTCAACGGGCGATCTACCACGTGCAGTGTGAGTTGGAAGCTGCCGCTGAAGCCGACGGAGCGGGCATCACGCTCTGCGATCGCGGTGCTATCGACGGTGGGGCGTACTGGCCAGGACCAGGAGATTTGTTTGAAGCAGTTGGGACCACGCGTTCGGAGACGCTAAAGCGATACGACGCGGTGATTCACCTGCGCGTTCCGGACGAGCAACACGGGTATGGCCACCAGAATTTACTGCGCGTGGAATCCGTCGTCGAAGCGCGACGCATCGACGATCGAATCCTCAGCGCCTGGGATAATCACCCACGTCGATATGTCATCGACGCGGACAACGACTTCATGGAGAAAGCGGAGCGCACGCTGCATATCCTGCGAATGGAGCTACCGGAGTGTTGCCGCGACCACACTTCGCGCGCCATAGATGCCGCGAAGGAAAGGGCCGATGTACACTTGGCATGAGGAATTCAGCGCAGTAGTGCGCGCGTCGCCGGAACGCATCTTCGCTCAACTCGACGATCAGACGCGGCTCTCCGCACACATGAGCAAGCGCTCGTGGCAAATGGGGTGGGGAAAGATGGAGACCGTGCTCGATAAGCAGCGCGGACAATCGGTCGGGTCACACATCGTGCTTCGCGGCAGGGTCTTCGGGATTCGCCTCTATCTTGATGAAGTTGTGACCATGCACGAGCCGCCGCGGCGAAAGGCCTGGGAGACAGTAGGCGAACCGCGACTGATCGTGATCGGAGGTTACCGCATGGGTTTCGACCTGATACCAGTTGGCTCAGACGCCGAGCTTCGCGTTGCGATCGACTACGATCTGCCAGCGAAGGGCATTCGGCGGCTCTTCGGTCTCATGTTCGGTCGCTCATACGCGAAGTGGTGCACGCGTCAAATGGTACGGGACGCTCGGCATTCCCTCGCCAGGTGAGACGTAGGATGCTCTCCGCTGTTGATTGATTCTACTGTCGATTCAACCCGACGTTGGGAGAGATCCGTCCTTAACCGCCGGCAGCTAGTCCGCGAGAAGTCCGATCTTGAGAGCGAAGTCAACGTAATCGCTGCGGTGCGCTAGCCCAAGTTTCTCGTTGATCCGCTGCTTGTAGGTGTCGACGGTCTTGGGACTGATGAACAGCTTCTCGCCAATCTCCGGCGCGCTGTACCCCCGGGCCACGAACTTGAGGACGTTCTGTTCGCGCTCGGTGAGCTTCTCGAACTTGCTGCGCTCGTCGGCGTGCTCGGCTCTTCGCTGGATTCGTTGCGCCAGGGCGCGGGCTGCGGACGGCTGCATGTAGACATCGCCGTGGGCCACGGCGCGAACTGCGTCGATGAGCTCGCGGTCGGCGGCGCTCTTGACCAGGTATCCGCTGGCGCCCGCCTCCAGCAGCGGGACGAGATACGAATCCTCGGCGTGCATCGTAAGGATCAGCACTCTTGCGCGCGTCTTGTTTTCCACCAGCGCTTTCGTGGCCTCGGTGCCGTCCATCTCGCCCATCGAAAGGTCCATCACTATCACATCCGGATCCAGTCTCTCCGCCAGAGAGATGGCATCCTTGCCCGTTGACCCTTCGCCGATGACCTGAATGTCCTTCGCGCTGCCCAGTACCGCCTTCAGGCCGGCGCGCACAACAGCATGGTCGTCGACGAGAACTACACTGATAACACCGTCCCTCAAGCTGCCTCCGTGTCCATTCCTACCCACGCGGTGACGCGAGTGCCGTGATCCCCCGCAGTATCAATATGCAATTCGCCGCCGGCAAGGGAGAGCCGCTCGCGCATGGCGGCAAGGCCGGACTCCCCCCGTTTCTTCTCCAGAGATCCTTCAAATCCATGACCATCGTCCGTAACCTCGAGCTCCACGTAGCCGGGCCTGGCGCGGAGCGTCAGGGTAGCATGGCCCGCGTCGGCGTGCCTCTCGACATTGCGCAGCGCTTCCTGGGCTACGCGGTATAATGTCGTCGACAGCGCGGAGGGAATCGAGACTCCGGAAATGTCGACGTTGACCTTGACATCCACGAGAGAGCGCTGCCGAGTCGCGTCACCCAGAGCCTCGAGCGCCGTCGGCAAACCCAGATCGGCCGCCACCCGCGGATGCAGCGAGCGGGAGACGTTGCGGATTTCCTCGAGCGAAGTGCGCAATAGCTCCCGCGCAGCCGCGAGTCGCGGTGCGGCGGCGTGGTTTCCAATCTCGTGCGCCGCGGCTGCAATCTGAAAGCTTGCGGCGGCAAGTGTCTGGCCGACCGAGTCATGGAGCTCACGGGCGACCTGGGCGCGCTCCCTCTCCTCGGCGTAAACGACTTCCGCCCCGAGCTTTCGCATTCGGTCGCGGCCGGCCGAGAGACTGTCGAGCATCTCGTTGATGGTCGTCGAGAGATGGGCGAGCTCCCTGTCGGCCACAACGGAGGCCGGGACTCTTTCAGCAAGTCGACCCTCAGAAACCAGCTTGGCAACACGCTCGAGAGAGTTGATCGGGCGAAGCGCGAGCCTGACCAAGGCGAAATTCACGAACGCACCGACGATCAAAGCCGCCATGACAACGTAAACATCGGTCATGGGTCCGGGCAGGAGATGAGCTGGTGCGAATAGCACGAGCACGACAAGGCCCAGAATTACCAGATTGGCGCCAAGCAGCTTGATCTCGAGCGGAACCGCCAGTAGCGCGCGCAGCCATGGTGGAAGAAGCCGCGCGCCGCTTTCACGGGTGCGTTCCAAACCGCTGCCAGATGTACGCCGCATCATGCGGACCTCACCTGACGACCTTCACCGAACCGTCCATCCGGGGCTGCATCAGCTGGTTTCCTTTGCCCGCCGTTTTGGCTGGGAAGGCCTTAATGCCGGCTTCATGCATCTTGTCCATCTCGTCAGCGGCAGCGGCTGCTGTGAGTGGCGCCGGGTTTGGCGCCATTGTGCCACCACTGTGGTCCGCATCCTCTCCCTTCACGGTCTGCGCACCCGAGCTATCGATCGAGCAGGCGGCCAGTGCTGTTCCCGCCAATGCGGTAACGGCGGTATTGCGCAGGAAATCCCGACGGGAACCCTTCTTACCGAAGAGGGTGGCGGGCATCTTTAGATGGTTACTGCCGTGCATAGCCTTCACCTCACGTGGGGTGGTTCTAACACCAACCCAAAGTTACGGCCCTGCCTGAAGCGCCTCTGTCGTGAGTTGGAGGATTATTCAGGGGGAAACGGCTCTTTTTTGTAGGGGATAATCCGACATCATGGCCGATCGGATAACGCACGAGATTCTGGCTGAGATCCTGGAAATCGCGTCCGATGCGGTGATCTGCATGGACGGGCTTCAGCGCGTCACCTTTTTCAACAAAGGGGCTGAGGCCATCTTCGGCTGGAAGCCGGATGAGATTATCGGCCAGCGAATCGAAACCCTGATTCCCGAGCGTTATCGGGGCAACCACACTCGTCAGGTTGCGGAATTTGGCCGCTCGAAAATAAGGTCGAGGCGAATGAGCGAGCGACGCGAGATCGCCGGCCTCAGAAAAAACGGAGAGGAGTTTCCGGCCGAAGCCGCAATCTCACAAGTCGGTGAGGGCGATGACATCGTCTTCACGGTAGCGCTGCGTGACGTGACGGTTCGCAGGCGCTTCGAGCGGAGACTGCGGTTCCTGGCTGAGGCGGGCGAGAGGCTGGCGTCGTCGTTCGGATCATCGGAAACGTTGATTCAGGTAGCGCGTCTGGCAGTGCCAGCCATGGCCGATGGCTGCATCCTGGAAAACCGCGTAGGCAATGGGTTCTTGGCCGGCGCGGCCGCCCATGTTGATCCCGCCATCGAAGAAATTCTCGACGAGGTCAGCGGGGCCGGTGTGCGCATTCCGCCGAAGAATCATCCGCTCGCCGATGTTCTCAGGCAGCCATCACCCGTGGTGCTTCAGCCCGACGCTGCCTCTCGCCTCATTGAAACGAGCGTCAACCCCGCGTATCTGAAGGCGGTGAAGGCGATGAATCCACAGAGCGCTCTATTTCTTCCACTCGTCGCGCGTGAGCAGCTCATCGGCGCCCTAACGCTCTTTCGGACGAAGGGCACCTTCGACGGCGACGATGTCGGTTTCGCCGAGGACCTCGCGCGGCTGGCGGCGCTTGCCCTGGATAACGCCCGGCTTCACGACACCGTGCGCGCGAGCTTGCGCGCCCGCGACGAGATGGTAGGTGTAGTGTCTCACGACCTTAGGAATCCGGTTGCCGCGGTGAAGATGCTGAGCCGCACGCTGCTCCGCGTTCCGGAGAACGCCGGAGTTCAAGCACGCGAGAGCATCGAGCTGATCGCGCAAGCGGCCGAGCAGATGGACGCGCTCATCCGGGACCTTCTCGATGTCAATCGTCTGGATGCGGGCAAGCTGGCGATCTCTCCGGTCCCGGTGGATCCGTCGGTCCTGCTCACGGATTCTTTGCAGACGCTCCGACCCCTCGTCGAAGAGAAGGTGATAAGCCTCGATCTTCAGATAGAGACTGCTCTGCCGAAAGTCATGGCAGATCGTGAGCGAATTCAGCAAGCGCTGTCGAATCTGGTGGGAAACGCGATCAAGTTTTCCCCGCCTGGGTCGAAAATCGTGGTTGTTGCTCGGGGCGAGACGGACGACGTGATCATCTCGGTACTCGACAGCGGCAGGGGAATCGCCGCCGAACACCTGCCGAGGGTATTCGATCGCTACTGGCAGTCCTCACGCACCGACCGTGAGGGCGCGGGGCTCGGACTCGCGATCGCGAAAGGCATCGTCGAGGCGCATGGCGGCAGGATCTGGATCGAGAGCAGGCCGGGCGAAGGTACGACGGCCTCGTTCACGCTGCCGTTGGCGTGAGCGAGGGAATTTGGTGGGGAAATGATTAAAGGCGGCTGCGGAAACGGCCGCAGCGCGCAATTCAGGATCGAGTGTAAGCGACCTGCGCTGACTTGCCGGGTTTAGCGCTTCTAAAGGCCCACACGGCAAGGCCCGATGCGCCGATCGCCGCCAACCCCGAGAGCGAGCGCGGCACGCTCCACACACCGATCTGCAAGGGAAGATCGAGCACGAAGCGCCACACGTGAATGAGAGCCGCGAGAGCGAAAACGATCGCCGAGGTGATGCAGTAGCTCCTGGTCATTCCTTTCTGCCTCGTTATGGGTCGTTTCGTGTCAGCGGTTTCATCTTTGCTTCCCTGCCGCGCACATCGCTGACGGCGATGCGGAAAAGTGTTTGCCGAAACGCGACCGGGTCGGTGTCGGTAAGGGCGCCGGGCACGATCTTGCTCACCAGCTCCGCCGCCTTCGTCCACAGCTCCTGGGCCCGCGGGCTGCCGCGCGGATGCATGATCCAGAAACTCCCGTGAAGCACGATGCTCCTCCAATCGAAGAGGTCGGTGACTTCATCCACCTCGAACGCGACCCACTGGTTGTGCTCGAGAGCGGTGATCTTCTCTCCCTCCGAGGTGCGCCCGTACAACCAGCCTCGCTCGTAGATGTAGTGGATGGGCTGGACGTCGACGCGATCGTGGAGTGAGAAGGCGAGGCGACCGACTCGGTTGCGCAGCAGCATCGCCTCGACCTCGTCACGCGACATCTCGCGGAAGGTCACATTCCCAGGCCGCGCCGCCCACATCCTCTCGACATCAGATTCCTCTTTGGGCGGCTCGGCATCTTTCGCGGTAGTCACGGCCCGCGGTGCCCTTGAAACTGACATGTTAGACTCCCGCAAAATTTTCTGCATTCGAGTGTTCACCGGCGTTGGCAGTGTCCCCTGTGCGCCTCGGATGGAACACCAGCAGCGAGCTCGTCGACTTCCTGGTCAGTTCGTCGGCAACCGTTCCGAACACGAATCGGCTCATTCCGCCCGCCCCACTCGTGGCAAGCGCGATGAGGTCGGCTCTCGTGCGCTCCGAGTAGTCGAGGATCGCGGTTGCGATGTTGTCGCTCAGGAGTACGTCATGGCTCACTGTGAGTCCCTCCCGGGTAAGATAACTTGCTGCCCGGTCGAGGTACGCGTTCGCGGTAGCGATGTCGGTGTCCCACCATGGCAGGCCCGGCTGCATGATCTCCTTTTGCGAATAGGTCAGCGGCGTGAGCACCTGGAGCAGACTCACGGTTGAATTGAGCCGTGAGGCGAACGCAACCACCTCGGGCAGGATCTGCTCCGCTAGTCCCGAGCCATCGAGCGGAACGACGATCCGGCTGAACGTCTGCTCTGGAGTCGCGTTCATATAAGTGGGCGGCCTGACCACCAGCACAGGAATGTTCGTATGACGAATGAGGTAGTCCGTGACGCTGCCGAGCGCGAATCGCTTCACTCCGCCGCGAGCGTGGCTCGACATCACGATCAGGTCGACGTTGAATTTTCCGGCATAGTCGCGAAGCGTCGACGCCACAGGTCCGTCCTCGAGCGCGGTCATGACCTTGATTTCACCGAGCGCGCGGCACTCTGCGCCGAGCGCCTCCAGCCTGTGCAAGCGGGCAAGGCGCTCCTCCACCAGCAGCTGCTCGGTTATCATCACCGGCGTCTGGGCGATTGTCTCGATGACCAGGGGCGTCGTCCCCACCCGGACGAGCCGGAGATCGGCATCGAAGCGCTGCGCCAGCTTGACGGCCACCGAGATCGCCGTTCTCTCGCTGTCCGAGCCTTCGGTTGGCGCCATTATGACTTTGAACATCGGTCCTCCCTGTTCTGCGCCCGCTGTCGTGGGGATCACGACCAGCTCGCGCGCAAAGCGTTCAATATTACCGCGAAGTCGATCGCTTCCTGAAGAAGCGCGCCCTCCGTCGGCGGAATGTGTCCAGAGGCAGCGAAGATCATGGCGACGCCGCTCAACGCGAGCCCCGTCACAATGCTCTGCCGTGCCAGCCGCATCGTTCTTCTGCTGATTGCTACGGCTTCACCTACCTTGGACAGATCATCGACCAGAATTACTACGTCCGCGGCCTCCGACGTGACACCGCCGCCATGTCCCGCCAGTGCGACTCCGACGTCGGCTGCCGACAATGCGGGCGCATCGTTGGTCCCGTCGCCGACCATCAGCACGACCTCTCCGCAGGCCCTGAAGCGAGAGACCATCGTCGCTTTATCACCGGGCAGCAATTCTCCGTAAGCCTCCTTTATTCCGGCGGCGAGCCCAACAGCTCTCGCGTTTACGGCCCTATCGCCGGAAAGAAGAACGGTCCGTGACAGCCCCAACTCCGTCAGCGTCGCAAGAAGGTTCATCAACTCCGGGCGTAGCGAATCGGCGTACTCTATGATTCCGGCGGGCTTCCCGGAAAGGAGGACGTACGCGCGCAAGCCCGCCTCACCATCTTCGGCGGCGTCGAATGCATCGAGTGAAGCGGTGGCATGCCGCGCTACAAAGGCGCGGCTTCCAACTACGACCTCGATATCTCCAACCACGCCCGTCAGCCCCTCTCCGGGCGACTCGACGTGCTGCCTGGCGTGTGCCAGTGGGCCGTATTTTTTCTCCGCGTCCTCCACCACGACTCGCGCCAGCAAATGACTCGAGCCCTGCTCGACCGCGGCGGCATTGCGAAGGACTTCCCGGTCCATGAATCCGGGCAGCGCGATGACGCTCCTCACGGAGGGCTTGCCGATCGTCAGCGTGCCCGTCTTGTCGAATACCACCAGAGTAGCGTCACTCAGCATCTCGATTGCCGCTCCATGCCGAACGATGATCTTGCGGCGAGCCGCGCGGTTTATCCCTCCGATCAATGCGACCGGTGTCGCGAGGATGAGTGGGCATGGTGTCGCAACAACGAGGACCGCGAGCACGCTGGTCCAGCTTTGTGTCAGGAAGAACGTCAGGACACAAACCGCCAGCGTCGCCGGCGTGAACCAGATCGCGTACCGGGCGGCGAGCCTCTGGAGCGGCGACTTCGACGCCTGCGCCACGCGAACGAGCTCCACGATCTTCGAATACTGACTCTCTGCCGCCAGCGCGGACGCGCGAACGCTCAGCACGCCATGCGCATTGAGCGAGCCGCTCATCAGCGGACTTCCTTCCTGCGCGGGAACCGGAATCGCCTCTCCGGTAAGCTGCGACGCGTCTATCTCCGAGATTCCGCTGAGGACGATACCATCGCACGGCACCATCTCGCCCGGCCGCACGAGAAAGACATCGCCCACTTTCAGCTCGCCGACGGGTACGTCGACCAGCCCGCGGCTTCCGCTGATGAGATGCGCGATGCGAGGGGCGGCTTTCTCCAATTCCCGAACGGCCGCGGACGCGCGCCGCTCGGCGAATCGCTCCAGTGATTCGCCACCGGTCTGCATGAGCACGATCACGAGTCCGGCCAGTGGCTGACCGATGATCGCCGCGGTGACGATGGAGAGAGAGGCGACCAGATCCGTCGCGAAATTGCCTTGACGCGCCGCGCGAAGCGTGCGCCATACTACCGGGAAGCCCGCGCCGATGAGAGCAATCGTCCAGAATGCCCGGGCCAAGTCCGGAAGGTTGAAGATGTACTGCTCGACGCCGCCGAGAACGATTCCCGCGAATGCGAGCAGGGCCGAGGGAGAGAGGATCGCCGGCCTCTTCTCCGATTCACCATTCTCTGGCGCTCCCCCTGAGGCGTCCCCCGCGGGAAGGGGTCTCCGCTGGGAGGGCACGAGCTGACGCGGAGGCGCCGACATTGTCAGAGCTCCTTTCTCTCGCTTTCCAGCACGAGCAGAGTTTGTCCGTCCCCGCTGAGTATGGACAATGCCTCATCGCGGTCATCGGGCCGACCGGAAAGCACTTCGACCGATCTGATGTTCGAGATGCCACGCACGAGGTGCGGTCCATCCCGCTCCACGGATCCGAACATCAGCTGGGCGCGCTTGCTTGGAGGGTCGTAGACGGCACCGAGAAAGCGGTAGCCTGTCATCTCGACCTGTGCGCCAAGCGCCGGGTCATCGACCTCCAGCCGTCCGCGCCGGCCAGCGTTTCTGCGGGAGAATTGATCGAGCTTCTGTGTCCAGTCCGCATGCTTGTCACGAGGCTCACTCTCCGGTTTCCCCTCGTCAACCACCTGGAATGCGGCAGCCGCGGGAAGAACGAGTACTGAGCGCCTGGCCCCTCGGACCAGCTTCGCGACTGTCTCGCCTCCAAGCATTCGACCGAGAATTCCCCGGCCGTGCGTTCCGGCGACAATTAGATCCGCATCAAGCTCGTCGGCGCACGCGAGGAGCGACGGACCGGGCCTTCCATACAGAATCTTCTGGTGCATGCGGCACTTGCTGCCCGGATCCAGCCAGCCCGTGACGCGGGTTAGCTGCGCCGCGACGGATGCTTCGTGCTCTTTGAACCAGTGTTCGGGGATGTATTCCTTTCGGTCCCACGGAACGACGTGTACCAGCGTCATGGTAGCGCCCGGGGCCGCGATCTCGAGCGCCAGCCGAGCCGCTTCAATGCTCGCCTCGCTGAAATCCATCGCGACCACTATCCGCTTGGGAAGCTCTCGCAGCTTGCTTTCGACAGCCAGAACGGGTACGTGGCTCACTCGCATCAGCCGGAGCGCGGTCTCGTTTCCAAAAAACCTCGCCGTAACGCCGTGGCCGCCGAGACCGACCAACACGATTCGAGAGCGCGATTCCTTGGCCAGAGCGGCAATCGTCGTCGCGGGATCTCCAGAGCGCACTTCGACCGGCCAGTTCTTGTCGCCGAGTCGTTCAAGCTGCGCTGTTGCCTTGTCCTGTGCCTCCTGATGCAGGCCGCGCTCATAGTCCATCACCAGGGAGCGATCGACCGTTCCCCATGGAATGGGAGCGTGATCCACCACCGTGAGAACTTTGACTTCGCGCTGGTCGCCGAGGGGCAGCAGGCGGGCAAGCGCGATAGCGGCATCTGACTGAGGTGTCCCGTCGGTTGCGACGAGCAGCGCCGTCGGGCGTCGGTGCACCGGACGCTCCGGCGCGTCGTTCAGTGTCGTTTCAGCAAGTGCGTTGGACATGATCTCCTCCTTTTTCTCAATCAGCGGTGACGACTTGTCTGTTCGCGTGCTCCATAATGCGTAGCCTGTCTACCACACCACGTGAACCCTTGACGCCGCGAAGACGGCGGACAACCTCGTCGCGAGTCTTCTGCGAATTCGCGACACCCTCGAGGCGCAGCCATCCATGCTCAGCCACAACCTTGATTCCCGAGGCGGCGACGCGAGGCGACATGCGGAGCTGTCTGACGGCTTCGCGCGCGACCTCCGCCGGCGTGGGCTGCTGCTGCGAGGGGAAAACGGTCTCCAGCTCCTGAACCACGGCCTGCACATCCGGCACGCCCAGAACCATCGCTTCGATTGCGGCTCGCTCGGCGGCATCTTCCGCTGTACCCGTCAGTGCGATTACGCCGTCGAACGTGTCGACGTGAACCCGAGATCCTGGAGAGAGCGAAAGCATTGCCAGGGCGGTCCCCACCCGTTGGTTGAGGATCGCATCCGAGTCGGCTTCACCGGTATCGGGTGCGGTCTTCGCTGATTCCGGGAGGAGTTTCCTGCCGCCGGTCGGTCCCGAGGCGCGACCCGTGATTTCGGCGACGCGAATTCGAAAGAGCTGATCGCGGAATGGCACCGGGTCCGATTCGGTGAATGCAGACGGAACGAGCTCGCGAAGCAGCGACACCGCCTTTGTGAGTACACGTTGATCGGACGGTGCGCCGCCTGGCTTGATCAGGTACAGTGGGCCGGTCGCGACCACGCTTCGCCATTCAAAGAGCTGAGTGTGCTCATCGACCTCGAATGCAACGCGGCGGTTCCGAATTATCTCATCGAGCTTTCCCGCAGTGGCGGTTCGCCCGTAGATCCAGCCGCTCGCGTACGCGTAGTGGATCGGTACGATCCTGACGCTGTCGTGCAACGAAAAAGCGATTCGTCCCACGCTGTTGCGGGAGAGAATCGCTTCACATGCTTTTCTGTCGAGCACGCTGAAGAGAGGTGCGTCGACAGCGGTGTGGGGAGGGTTTAGATCTGGGGTATTGTTCAACATGGTAAGTCTCTCCAGCGAAGAACCAGTTGTCGTGGGTGGAGCAACTACGTGACGCCGCGCTGTTCCTCAGCCGCGGCGCCACGCAGTCCGGTTAGAAGGCCACGACGCCTTCGACCATGAATCCCTTGAACTTCCCACCGTTCCGAATGTCGGTCGTCGGGAAATCGAGGTACTTCTGATTCACGTATTCGATCTTGGTGAGCACGTTCGGGGTGAGGAACCAGCCACCACCGACCTGTGAGCGCTTGACCGTCACATCAGGCGTGCCGACGGTAAGCTGCCCCTTCACCGTGTTGTAACGC
The DNA here is from genome assembly GCA_041484425.1 of Gemmatimonadaceae bacterium. GTDB lineage: Bacteria > Gemmatimonadota > Gemmatimonadetes > Gemmatimonadales > Gemmatimonadaceae > UBA4720. Next base: position 383 of record JBGPHO010000047.1, on the reverse strand, counting down.
GCAGCGACATAGAGGCGCTGGTCGGGAAGGAAGCGATAAACCACTTCTCCTACGTTCTGGTTCCAGCTACGGTTGGCTGTTTCAGTAGCCGCCCGGCCCTTTGCTCTCTCGAAGTTGCCGAAGAACTCGAGTCCGTGGAACTGGACGAACGGGTTGATGACATACGAGTGAATGCTGTTGCTCATGCCGGGCTGTATCGCGCCGGACCAGGCTTGCGCGGTCTCGGTCGAGAGGGTGTTCTGCAGCACGTCATAGTACCGCGATCCAGCTCTGTCGCCGCTGAACAGCGTGTTGCTCACCGAGCTCGCGGTCGCGTATTCCGAGCCAGTCAGGCGGAAGCGGAAGGCATCGCCAAACTGTTTGTCATAGCCGATCTTGGTCAG
>JBGPHO010000046.1:0-13313 GCA_041484425.1 Gemmatimonadaceae bacterium | reverse complement strand
GTGAAGCTCACGGAGAGCGGCCGCCGCGCGGCGCTGCGCACGCTCCGGCGTCATCGCGTGATCGAGGCGTATCTGGCCGAGGCGCTTGGATATCCGTGGGATCGGGTGCACGAGGAGGCGGAGAGGCTCGAGCACGCCGCGTCCGACGAGCTGGTGGACCGCATGGCGGCGACGATCGGCGAGCCTGAAGTCGATCCGCACGGCGCGCCGATTCCCACGAAGGATGGCTCGGTAGATGAGACGGTGTACACGTCGTTGGCCGAGCTGGGCGTCGGAGCATCCGGGGTCGTCGTGCGGGTAGCGGATGAAGACCCGGAGATGCTGAGGTATCTCGGCGAGCTTTCGATTCTGCCGGGGAAGCGGATCACGGTCAAGTCACGCGCGCCCTACGATGGTCCGATCACCCTCGGTTCCGGGCGCCATGAGATGTCCATCGGGCCCGCGCTGGCGGCGCACGTGCTCGTAGCTCCACTTGCAGACAGGGCGGGGAAGCGCGGCTAGCTTTCGGGCGTGTTTGCACTTCTGGTCGCGTCACTTCTCGTACAGGGCTCACCGACGGCTGGTCGTGCGCCCGCACCCGCGCCGTCGTTAGAGAGGCGCACCATCGCGATCGACGAGGCACTCGCGGCGCGAGCGCATCTCAGAGTTGGTGACCGGGTTTCGATCTCTTCGCGTGCCGGCGCGAGTGGGGACACGGTAATTGTCGGCGCGATCGTGCGGCGAGGCGCGGACCCGTCCGAAGTAGCGCGCGGCGAGCTGCGGGTCAGGATGCACCTCGATCAGCTACAGGCAATTGCCGGATACGGCGACAGGGTCGATCGATTCGCCATTGAGACGACGCCAGCGGCTGACATTCCGCGCCTGATCGATCGCATCAACGGCGTGGCCTTCGGCTTCAAGGCCTATAGGTCGCGCGACATCGCCGTCGAGACGTCGCGAACCTTTCAGGTGGTGAGCCGCTTCCACCGCGCCATCGGGATCATCACCATCGTCGCGAGCTCGGTGTTTCTGCTCTGCATAATGGTGCTCAAGGTCGAAGAGCGTCGGCGCGACATCGCGGCGCTCCGATTGATGGGAATCTCCCGCGCCACCGTGGTACGCGCGATCGTCATCGAGGCCGCCGTGGTCGCGGTGCTCGGGAGCGCTCTCGGTGTCTTGCTCGGGTGGGCGACGTCGCTGCTCGTGAACTGGCATTACCAGGCGTTGTATCGGACGCCCCTCGAGTTCTCGATGGTCACTCCGCCGACCGTTGTCTTCGCCGTGTCGCTCTCGCTCGTGCTCGGGATCGCCGCAGGCGTGGTGGCGTCGCTCCGGCTGGTGCGCACCCCGCCACTCGCACTCTTCGGGCGCTGAGTGAGAGGATCACTCGCGCTCGCGTCACTGATCAGACATCGGGCCCGCACGGTGCTCGCCGTGCTGGGCGTCGCGGTCGCCGCCGCGATGCTTCTCGACATGGTGATGCTGGCGACGGGAATGCGCGAGTCCTTTCGCGAGCTGCTGCTCTCGCGTGGCTTTGAGATCCGGCTCGCTCCAAAGGGGACGCTTCCGTTCGACACCGACGCGACGATTCCCGGAGTCGGCGCAATAACCGCAACCTTGCGAGTCAATCCTGACATTCGGGAGATCAGCCCTGTTCTGGGCGCGTCGATTCACATTCTGGCCGGCAATCGCGATGTGAGTGGGTCGGCCCTCGGGATCGACCCGAGGGTTCAGGGCGACTACGAGCTGCTGTCGGGGCGCGACGTCACGAGGCCGGACGCCATCGTCGTCAACGACCATCTGTTGAGTCAGGTCGGTGCCAGCATTGGAGACACACTCGTTGTCGCGACCGGCTACGACGCACAGACGCGAACATACTCCGGCCAACGGAAGCTCGTCGTGACGGGCCGAGTGAAGTTCATCTACGGAGCGAACGATCAGTCGTCGTCGGCAATGCGACGGGAGACACTCGAAGGGATGAACGAACGATCGCGCGACCGCGCATCGCTGTTCATGGTCCGGGTGCGCAAGGGCGCGAACGCGGAGGCGGTTCGCGACTGGATCGACGAGCAGCTTCCCAACGTGACCGCGATCTCGATCGCGACAGCCATCGCGCAAGTAGACGAGCGACTCAGCTACTTCCGCCAACTCGCGCTGATACTGGGTGCAGTGAGCCTGTTCGTCGGATTCCTGCTCGTGACAACTCTCGTGACTGTCTCGGTGAATGAGCGCGCCGGAGAGATCGCGGTAATGCGCGCGATCGGCGTGTCGCGATCGCACGTCGTCGAGCAGATCGTGCTGGAGGGCGTCGCGATCAGCTTCGCCGGCGCCGTTTTCGGTCTGGCACTCGGCCTCGTCACGGCGCGTTATCTCAACACGATTCTCTCCGCCTTTCCCGGGCTCCCGATGGCGATCGACTTCTTCCTGTTTCAGCCCCGGGCTGCCTGGTCGGCGCTCGGGCTCCTGATCGCCAGCGGAGTCGGCGCCGGCATTTATCCGGCGTGGCGCGCGGCGTCGCTGCCGATCGCGGAATCACTGCGGCGTGAGGCGATCGCGTGAGCGCGGGCGTTGAATCTTCCATCGTCTCGCTGCGGGATGTCCGTCGAGACTATGCGCTTGGCGCGGAACGTGTGCACGCGCTTCAGGGTGTGACGCTCGAGGTCGAGCGTGGGGACTACGTGGCGATAGTCGGTCCTTCGGGCTGCGGGAAATCGACTCTGCTCAATCTCATCGGCGTGATCGATCAGCCGACGTCTGGTACCATAGCGATCGCGGGCAAGCGTGTTGACGCGATGAGCGATCGCGAGGCGACGCAATTCCGGCTGCGGAATATCGGCTTCGTGTTTCAGCGTTTCTATCTGCTGCCGATTCTATCCGCGCTCGAGAACGTGGCGCTCCCGATGGCGGAAGCGAAGGTAGCGAAGGTAGCGAGAATCGAAAGGGCGACGGAGCTGCTCAGGTACGTTGGGCTCGGCAATCGTGAGCGTCATCGGCCGTCGGAGCTGTCGGGAGGCGAGCAGCAGCGTGTCGCAATCGCCCGCGCTCTGTCGAACGGGCCGACGCTCCTGCTTGCAGACGAGCCCACGGGTGAGCTCGATGCCAGAACGGGCGCGGAGATCATCTCGCTCTTTCAGCGGCTCAACGCAGATGGCACGACGATCGTGGTGGTGACGCACGACGAAGATCTGGCGAGTGCCGCGCGTCGAAAGGTCCACATGCGCGACGGGAAGGTGGTCGACGCGTGATCGCCCAGCTCGCGCTCCGCAACATTACGTATCGCCCCTGGCGGTCGGTACTTCTTTTCTTCGGCTTTGGAGTCGGCGTCGCAGTGATGATCGTGCTGCTCTCGATCGGCGAGGCGATGCTGTCACAGGCGCGAAACGAGAAGCTGGTTGGCGGCGGGACAATCACGGTGCTGCCGGAAGGGCTCGATGTCGAGGTGATGAAGACGGGAGGGATCGGCGGCCTCTTCTTCTCGATCGATCACTCGTCGTTTCTCTACCGGCAGGTGCTGGCGGGCCCAAGATATAGAGCGGAAATCGCGGCGGTCGCGCCACAGATCGAGGGGAGACTGCTCTACGTGCGCTCGGCCGACGGCCAGGAACTCCCGGTGCACGCGAGCGGGGAGATTCCGTCGGCGACAAGGGCAGTTGGTGCCGCGCCGGAAATCGTGGCCGGAAAATGGGAGGACGATGACGAAGACCGCCGCTGGGTCACACCGACCGCGTTCGAGCTGAGGAACGAGATCGACCACTTCCACCTGCCATCGGACAGCGTTGCCAACAGGGACACCTGGGCGGAGTGGCACTACATCAACGTGCTGTCGCCTGACCGAAAGCGGTGGGCGTTCATTTCGTTCATCGTCGGTGGCGACGTCACGGGTACGAAATGGGGTGGTCAGATCGGAATCACCTTGAGAGAGCAGGACGGCGCGACACGCCGCTTCGCCACCACCCTCGATCGCTCGCGGGTTCGATTCTCGACGACGGACGCGAATCTCGTGTTCGGAGATTCCCACGTCGTCGTACTGCCCGATGGTGACTACGAGGTCCGCGCCGCGGCTCGCGAGGAAAACGGGGCGCGGGGCACGATATCGGTCGCGCTGCGAGTCCATCCCGCGCCGTACGCGTACTTTCCGGGTGTGGCGATGGGGTCGGGTGGGTTCGTCTCGGGCTACACCGTTCCTGCTCTGCGCGCTACCGCGACGGGAACGTTATGCGTCGACAGCAAGTGCGAGCAGCTCAGCGACGCCCAGTCCTACCACGATCACAATTGGGGGGTCTGGCGCGGAGTTACCTGGGACTGGGGCGCAGCCCGCGCGGGCGAGTACACGTTCCTGTACGGCCGCGTTTACCCGGGCGACAGCGCGGCGTCCATTCCACCCGTGCTCGTCTATCTTGTGGACTCGCTCGGCTTCCGTGCGGTCTTCCGACCGAAGATGATCTCGTACGAGGATGGTCGGACGGTAATGACGGCGTCTGGTCTGCTGCGAGTTCCGTCGCGCGCGAGCTTCGAGGATGCACGCGGTGACGACACGCTTCGGGTCGAAATAAGCGTCGAAGACGCAATTGCCACGGACACGAGACCGCGCCGCAACGCGAAGGATGGCAAAGGCGAGGCGGAGCGCGGCGATCCGCTGGGCAGCGAGAAAGCGCGGCCATATTTCATCCAGATGAAAGGGACGGCACGAATATCGGGCCGGCTCGAGGGCCAGCCGCTCTCGGGGACGGGATCCGGGTTCTTCGAGACGTATCGATGAAGAACGCGGCGGTCAGTCGTACATGACACTTCCAGCCCGTAGCTCGCTGGGGCAGTGAAATGACGGACACACACTCCTTCGTCCACCTGTTGCTGGTCCTCGCGGCCGTTCTGTTGACAACGCGCGCACTGTCGGTGTTGGCCGGGCACTTCGGGCAGCCCGCCATCCTCGGCGAGCTCCTCGGCGGAATCGTGCTGGGGGCTTCGGTGCTCGGGATTCTGGATCCAAACGACCTCGCGATCCATACCCTGGCACAGCTGGGACTCTTGATCCTGCTGTTCGAGATCGGGCTCGCGACCGATTTGCGCGCGCTGACGAGAGTAGGCGGCACCGCGACCGTCATCGCAATCGTGGGAGTGGTGCTTTCCTTCGTCATGGGGTATGCCGCTCTATCCGCGATGGGTATCGGCCGGCTCGCCGCGATAGTATGCGCCGCCGCGCTCACCGCGACATCGATCGGCATATCCACGCGCGTGCTCGCCGAGCTGGGGTTTCTGCAGACCGAAGAAGGCAGAGTGGTCCTCGGGGCGGCGGTGCTGGATGACATCATCGGGCTGGTGATTCTTTCCGTGATCGGAAGCTTCGCGGCCGGGGTGGCGATAACGGCGACGGGCGTCGTGCGCACGAGCGCGGTCGCATTTGGATTCGTGGCGATCGCAATCATCGTTGGAAGCTTCGTCGTCCCGCCGTTGTTCCATGCGGCGAAGCGGCTGCGCTCGCCGACGACGATCGCGATCATGGGTCTCGCGTTTGCTTTCTCCCTCGCTGCTCTGGCCGGATTGCTCGGCTCGGCCATCATCGTCGGCGGATTTGTCGCGGGCGTTCTGCTTAACCGCATCGATCAGCGTGACGATGTCGAGAGATCCGCGGGAGCAATGGGCAGTCTCCTCACGCCTATTTTCTTCGCCTCTGTCGGAGCCTCCGTCGATCTGCGCGCGCTGGCGCAACCGAGAACGCTACTGATCACGCTGGTCCTGCTCGTGGCAGGCGCGATCGGGAAGATCATCGCCGCGTACGTTCCGATCTGGTTCAAGGGAAACAAGGCACTCATCGGCGCGGCCATGCTTCCGAGGGGCGAAGTCGAGCTCATCGTCGCACAGACCGGACTGGCGATCGGCGCGTTGGACGCTTCACTGTTCGGTGCGATCACGCTGATGGTGCTGCTCACGACATTACTTTCGCCGCCGCTCATTCAGGGCGTCGCCAAGCGTGACCCACGCGCCCGCCAGCTGATGCCCGCGAAAGTGACAGGGTAGCTCCGATCCGGCTTGACATCCGGAGGCCGCGGCTTCCGATTGAAGCGTTATGTCCGCGGAAATCCACATCGGCACACAGGGCTGGAACTACGATGCCTGGGTGGGACCCTTCTACCCAAATGGCACTCGGCCGTCCGAATTCCTCACCGTCTACGCGCGGGCGTTCGACTCGGTGGAAGTGGACTCGACATTCTATGCGTCGCCGGCGGCGACAACCATTCGGAGCTGGGTGGACCGCACGCCGAAGGGATTCATCTTCGCTCTCAAGCTTCCGCAGGAGATCACGCATGAGCAAAGGCTCCGCGACGTGATCGGCGCCTCCGAGATTTTCTTCGAGCGCGTGCGCGAGCTCGGCGACAAACTCGGCCCCATTCTCGTGCAGATGGGACCCGACTTTCAGCCGGGTGAGCTACCCGCCCTCGTTGATTTCATAGGGCGCGTTCCAAAGGATCTTCGCATCGCGATCGAGTTCAGACACCGCGGCTGGATCAGCGAGGGAGTGCTGGCCCTGCTCAAGGAGCACAACATTGCACTCGTGTTGTCCGACGGCCGCTGGATTCCGCGCAAATTGATGCTCAGTCTCGCGGCGCGCCCCACCGCCGATTTCGCGTACATCAGGTGGATGGGCCCCAACCGCGATCTGGTCGATTACACGCGAGTACAGGTCGATCGCTCGCACGAGGTAGATCTGTGGTCCGACGCGATCGAGGATCTGTCCGAGAAGGTGTCGCAGGTTTACGGGTACGTGGCGAATACTTTTTCCGGCCACAGTCCCGCGACGGCGCGGGAGCTTCAGGAGCGGCTCGGACTGAGTCCCGTGAATCCCGATCTCCTAGGCGAGCAAATGTCACTCTTCTGAAGAGAACTGCAAACTGAAGACTACCTGCCAGGAAACTGCGAACTGAAAACTACCTGCCAAGGGCTGCGGGCGGGCCGGCGGGGGGCTGCGGGCTTTCAAACGTCTCGACGTTGTGCTGAATGACCTGGACTAACGGAGCTTAGATGTTTCTGGGACACTATGGCGTAGCGTTCGCTGCGAAACGGGTCGCACCACGCACCTCACTCGGCGCGCTCTCGTTCGCAGCGCAATTTCTCGACGAGTTATGGCCGATCCTCCTTCTACTCGGCGTCGAGCACGTCAAGATCGTTCCCGGTCTCATGGCGGCGAGCCCGATGGATTTTACCAGCTATCCGTACTCCCACAGCCTGCTGATGGCCATCGTCTGGGGAATTCTGATCGGGGGTGCATACTACCTGCTCCGACGCTATGGCCGCGGAGCGTGGATCATTGGCGCGCTCGTCGTAAGCCACTGGTTTCTCGATGTGCCGATGCATCGCGCGGATCTTCCGCTCTGGCCCGGCGCATCCAGTCCCAAGGTGGGCTGGGGACTCTGGAATTCCATTCCCGCGACGTACGTGATCGAGCTCGCCATCTACGCGATTGGAATCGCCATCTATCTTCGCGCGACGCGCGCAAGGGATCGAATTGGGAGCTGGGGACTGTGGGCGTACATTCTGGTGCTGGCGATTCTATTCGTGACGAGCAACGGCTCGCCGCCGCCGAGCGAACGAGCACTGGCGTGGACCGCCTCGGGGATCTGGCTTTTTGTGCCGTGGGCGTGGTGGGTGGACAAACATCGCGATTACGTCGGGCGCCTTCGGATTCCCATCGAGCGTCCCACAACCTCTTGATCGTGGACCAGCGCGGCGTCGCATGGGCCAGACTCGCGGCCTTCGCGCTGCTCAATCAGATCGGCTGTATGTCGACGCCGGCCTCAACGCACAGCGTGCCAACCGTGACGCGTGAGGTACGCCGCGTACCGTTCGGCCGAACAGCGGACGGCCAGCCCGTGGACCTTTTCACCCTCACGAACGCCCACGGCGTCGAGGTGCGGTTGACGAATTACGGCGGGATCATCACCTCGCTGAAGACGCCGGATCGCTCGGGGCGGCTTGACGACATCGTCCTCGGCTACGACAGCCTGAGCGGGTATCTCCACGACACCCCATACTTCGGCGCGATCGTCGGCCGCTACGGCAACCGGATTGCCCGTGGGCGATTCACGCTCGACGGAACGACCTATCGCTTGGCCGTCAACAATGGCCCGAACAGCCTGCACGGCGGGCTCCGCGGCTTCGACAAGGTCGTCTGGAACGCCGAGCCGTTGCGAGACGAACGGGGCGTGGCCATCGTGTTCGATTACACGAGCGCGGACATGGAGGAGGGCTATCCAGGGACTCTTCGCGCCCGCGTCACTTATACGCTCACGGACGACGATCGGCTGATCGTCGACTATCAGGCGACGAGCGACAAGCCGACGCCTGTCAATCTCACGCAGCACAGCTACTGGAACCTTGCCGGTGACGGAAGACGTGACATTCTCGCGCACGAGCTCACCATCAATGCCGACTCGATGACACCGGTGGACTCGACGCTCATCCCGACCGGTGAGATCTCCCCGGTGGCTGGCACACCGTTCGATTTTCGGACGCCGATGCCCATCGGCGCACGCATCGACCAGCGCCAGAACACGCAGATTCGCTACGGTGGCGGCTACGACCACAACTTCGTTCTGAACCGCGGCGGCGGCGCGGCGGATGCGTTATTGCGTGCGGCGCACGTCGCCGAGCCGTCGACGGGGCGCACGCTGGACGTCTTCACGACCGAGCCGGGGATGCAGTTCTACTCCGGGAACTTCCTCGACGGGAGCATCATCGGCAAGGCGGGGCACGTCTATAACTACCGTTACGGACTAGCCCTCGAGACGCAGCATTATCCCGACTCACCCAACCATCCGAACTTCCCCTCCACCATCCTGCGTCCGGGTCAGCAGTACCGGACGCGTACGATCTTCGCGTTCGGAGTCGCGCGCTGATGAGAGTACCGATGAAGCGGCTGATCGCGGCATGGGCGTTGTTCCCCGGCGCGGCCACGGGCTGCGCGTCGTCGGGCGTTCTGCACGCGCAACCCACGGCGACGCAAATCACGACGCGCGGACCCTCGCGCGCCGTGTGGGCGAAGGAGCGGGCACGCGCGTGGGCCGATTCTACGGGCTGGCTTGTCGGCAGCAACTTCATCCCCAGCACCGCGATCAACCAGCTCGAGATGTGGCAGGCGGCGACGTTCGACCCGCGCACCATCGATCGTGAGCTCGGATGGGCAGAGTCGCTCGGCTTCAACACGATGCGCGTCTTCCTGCACAATCTCCTCTGGCAACAGGACTCGATCGGCTTCCTGAGTCGCATGGACCAGTTCCTCACGATCGCCGACCGACACCACATTCGACCGATGTTCGTGCTCTTCGACGCGGTTTGGGATCCGATGCCGCATCTCGGTCCGCAGCGCGCACCGATCCCGCACGTGCACAACTCCGGATGGGTGCAGAGTCCGGGCGCTGCGACCCTCTCGGACACCGCCCGCTTCGAGCAGCTCCGCGGCTACGTGCAGGGAGTCGTCGGCCGCTTCGCGAGAGACCGTCGCGTAGTCGCGTGGGATGTGTTCAATGAGCCGGACAACACGAACCGTCCGGCGTATGTCGCGTACGAGCCGCTCGACAAGGGAACGCGCTCCTTCATTCTGCTGCGCAAGGCATTCACATGGGCGCGAGAAATGAATCCAACGCAGCCGCTCACCGCCGCGCCGTGGAAAGGCGACTGGATCGATCCGACGAGCCTCGAGCCGTTGACCGCGTACATGCTCGACAGCTCGGACGTCATCACCTTTCACAGCTACGACGACAGCGCGAACGTCGAGCGACTCGTGACGGCGCTCGAGCGCTATAGGCGGCCGATCATCTGCTCCGAGTACATGGCTCGCCCGCGACAAAGCGCCTTCCAGAAGATCCTGCCGATCTTCGCGCGGCGGCGTGTTGGCGGGTACAACTGGGGATTCGCCGCTGGGAAGACACAGACGATCTATCCGTGGGACTCCTGGTACCGGGAATACACGGCGGAGCCGGCAGTCTGGTTCCACGACATCTTCAGGAGCGACGGGACGCCGTACGACACTGCCGAAGTGGCGTTCATTCGCGCGCTCATGGCGACCGCGGGGAGGCGGTGATCACTCCGAACTGCGGACTGTGGACCAACTTCCATTGACGCAGTTTCGACTGAGAACATAGCTGACCGAGAACTACGCTGCTGCCCGCTGCCAGCTCTTCAGAGGGCAGCAGGCAGCGAAGTTCCCAGTCGAAGCCGCGTCCTGGGAAGGCCGCCAATCGCAGCCTCCCTACCCATATTTCTCCGATGGCAATTCGGAAATTGATTCTGAGCGTTCTCGCGATCTCGATCGCGATCGCCTGCATCTCACTCGGCTGCTGGCAAATCCGGCGGCTCTGGGCGCGACAGAAGGCGAATGACGTAGTCGCCGCCAGACGATTCGCGCCCGAGGTCGAGCTCGACTCGCTGCCGAGCGATACCGCAACCGCGCATTTCCGCAGAGTACACGTCAGAGGGATCTACGATCATGCGCAGGAGATCATCTACACGCTGCGGGGGCGCAACGGATCGCCTGGCGTCAACATTCTGACGCCGCTGCTGCGCGCCAGAAAGGATACGGCTGTGCTCGTCAACCGCGGCTGGGTTTATTCGGCCGATGGCACGACCATCGATACGCAGCCATGGAAAGAGGCCGACACCCTCAACGGGCATGGTTTCGTGGAGACTTTTCCAACCCAGGGCCCCTTTCCCAAGCCCAATCCGGCGCGGCCGAGGTCGTTCCACCGGCTCGACCGTGCGGCGCTCTCGAAGGATTTCTCGTACCCAATCGCCAACTATTACGTCGTTCTCACCGATTCGGCCACGTCGCCGAGTGCTCCGCCGCGCGTTGAGCCCGCGCCGCTCGATGAGGGTCCGCACCGCAACTATGCCATCCAGTGGTTTTCGTTTGCGGCCATCTCTATTATAGGATTAGGTATCTTCCTTAGACGCACATGAGTGAAACATCGGCTGGAACAGCGAGCGAAAAGGAAGCGCGAGACGTAGCTGAGTCGGCGCGCGAGACCGAGTGGGCGCATCCGAGCTTCGTGCGCGAGCTCTTCCTTGGCCGATTCCGTCTCGATCTGATTCACCCGCATCCGTCCTCAGACGTGGCGGAAGAAGCGCGCGCCAAGCCGTTCATGGACAAGCTGCGCGCATTCATGGAACGGGTGGATTCCGACGAGATCGACCGAACAGGCGAACTGCCCGAGCCCCTCGTGCAGGAGCTGCGCGACATGGGCGCCTTCGGCATCAAGATCGGGAAGGAGTACGGCGGACTCGGTCTGTCGCAAATGAGCTATATCCGCGCGATCGAGATGGTGACGTCCAAGGACGGATCGATAACGGCGCTCCTCTCGGCTCACCAGTCGATCGGAGTTCCGCAGCCGCTCAAGCTCTTCGGCACCGAAGAGCAAAAGCGCAAATACTTTCCGCGACTGGCGAAGGGCGCGATCTCGGCGTTTGCGCTGACCGAAGTCGACGCCGGATCAGATCCCGCCAACATGCGCTGCACGGCGACGCCAACCGAAGATGGAAAGCACTTCATCATCAATGGCGAGAAGCTCTGGTGCACGAACGGAACACGTGCCGAGCTGTTCGTGGTGATGGCAAAGACACCTGATAAGGTGGTGGACGGGAAGCCTCGTAAACAGATCACTGCGTTTATCGTTGAGTCCTCTATGCCCGGCGTTGAGGTAGTTCATCGCCTGCGCTTCATGGGGCTCAAGGCGATCGAGAACGGCGTCATCCGCTTCACCAACGTGAAGGTCTCGCGCGAGAACATCCTGTTGGAAGAAGGGAAGGGATTGAAGCTCGCGCTCGTCACGCTCAATACGGGACGTCTCACGATTCCCGCTGGCTGCGCGGGCGCGGGAAAGCAGATGGTATCGATCACGCGCAAGTGGGCGAACGAGCGCGTGCAATGGGGGCAGCCGATCGGCAAGCACGAAGCCGTCGCCCAGAAGGTCGCGCGCATGGCGGCATATACTTTCGCGATGGAATCGGTGGCCGAGCTGTCGGTGGCGCTCTACGAGAAGGGCGGGTATGACATTCGGCTCGAGGCAGCGATCGCGAAGCTGTTCAATACCGAAGCCGGCTGGAGAATCGTCGACGATACCGTGCAGATCCGCGGCGGACGCGGGTATGAGACGGCTGAGTCACTCGCTAGTCGCGGAGAGCCGCCGATACCCATAGAGAGGGCGATGCGCGACTACCGCATCAATCTCATCTTCGAGGGATCATCGGAGATCATGCGGCTCTTCATCGCCAGAGAGGCTGTCGATTATCACTTCAAGCTCGCGTTCAACATCGTCAACCCCGAGTCCTCGTTCAGGGAAAAGCTTTCGGCTATGGCGAGCGCGACGCCGTTCTATCTGGCGTGGTACCCGTCGCGCTGGCTGAACGCATCGCGGTTGCGGCGCTACAGCGAGTTCGGCAAGCTTGCCCGCCACGTGCGGTACATCGAGCGCACGACGCGTCATCTCGGGCGCTCGATCTTCCATGCGATGGTGAAGTTCGGTCCCAAGCTCGAGAAACGGCAGATGGTGCTGTTCCGCGCGGTGGACATCGGAGCTGAGCTGTACGCGATGTCGGCGGCGTGCGCGAGAGCGCAGATGCTGTCGAAGCAGGGAAGGCCGGAAGCGGTGACGCTGGCGGACGTGTTCTGCATCGAAGCACGCGAGCGGATCAAGGCGCATTTTGATGCGCTCTTTGGCCCCAATGATCCTGCGCTGTACAAGCTCGCGATGGAAGTTCTGCGGGGCGAGCACACCTGGCTCGAGCAGGGAATCGTGTCGAGCGTCGCGAACGTCGACAAAACAAAGCGGCGCCCCACTGGTGGGGGCGCCGCTCCGGGCGCCACAAGCGCCAAACCGACTTCCGATTCTACGACTGTGAAGGTGGGCGCGGCCACGTAGCGCCCACCAACAACGCGTCGCTACGCCGTAGCCGTCCCGGCGGGCTTGGCGGTGTAGCCGATCGCCAGCATGACGATGCCGAGCAGGGCGTGGAGCCAGATGTCGGATCCGCCCAGGGGAACGAGGCCGAACCCGCTCGGCGAGAGGAACCCTACGATCGTGAGCACGATGTAAATCACTCCTGCCACGGTGAAGAACTGCTTCGAGCCTCCCCAGCTTCGTGAAGCGGCGAGCCCCCACGCTCCGAACAGCAGGTGCACGATGTTGTGCAGCAGGTTGACAGGGAAAATGCCGAGCGCTTTCGCGGCAGTCGCGGGATCTGTTGGCTGCATGGCCATGCCGCCCGGCGCGATGAAGCCCACGATCGCTACGAGGACGAACACGACGCCGAAAACCGCCGCCAGCTTTTGAATAGTGCTATTCATG
>JBGPHO010000045.1:0-13590 GCA_041484425.1 Gemmatimonadaceae bacterium | reverse complement strand
GCCCGGACATCTCGTAGCCAAACGCGGGCATGTCCGCAACGCCGGTCGCATCGATCCAGTTGTTGTAGAACTGAAAGAGCGAGCAGACGGTTATCGCGTCGTAGAGCGCCTCATCGGACCAGCCGGCCTTGTGCGCCACATCCACATCCTCCTGCGAGATGGAAGTGGAGTCACGAACCATTTTCCTGATGAAAGCGTAGAGCGTCCGGTCCTTGTCGGAGATCGACGCACCGTCGAGATCATTCAGCACACTCTGGACGAGAGTTCGATCTCCATGCAGCTCCGCCGCGACCGCGGCGTGGGAGCCAATTCAAAAGAGACACTGATTGAGCTTCGATGTGAACGCCGCAATGAGCTCCCGCTGCCAGGGTGGCAGCGGCGACGGGCCGCGCATCACCCCCTGCGTGAACAGCGACAGGAACTGGGTTCGCTCGGGCTTGAACGCGAATAGATGCATGATCTGGGGGATCGGGACCCCCGCGCCCCGCATCTCCCTGAACATCGTCGCGTGCGGCTCGGCCGCGTCGTAAGTCTCCACGTCGGAGAGGTACATCGGCTTCATTTGGGCCTCCTCGGGGGATTCTATTTCTCGGGGAAGGGGGGCGCAACACATAACTACAACTGCAGACTGACGTCTTGTTCATTTGCAGTTCTCAAACTGACCTCTTGTTCAGTTTGCAGTTGTCTCCCAGGCGCCGACGAGCTCCCAGTCAGTGGATACTCAATCTTGACAATTCCTTTACCAGACAGCATTTATGGCGACGCGCTTCTATTTCGCGGGCTGAACGATTCGCCGATTTCCGGTAGGCCCGACAAATCGGCGGTCTTTGCGTGCCCGGAACAGGACGCAAGAATTGAGAGCGGTTCAAGTCCCACTAACCACCCCGTTGTGGAGGACCTCCGTATGGCAGTTGTTCGTCGCCTTACTCTCGCTCTAGTGGCTGGCGTCTTATTGTCGGCCCGACTGGGAGCACAGAACCCGGTCCCACCCACTGGCACCATCACCGGCCGAGTCCTCGACGCAGGGTCGCAGCAGCCTGTGGCTGATGTCAGCGTCTTCGTCGAAGGCACCCGCCGTGGCGCTGTCTCGGGTCTGGACGGCACTTTCACCATCGGCGGCGTACCCTCAGGCTCGCAAAACGTGCGCGCCCGCCGTATCGGCTTCGGTGCGCCTGTGCAGGTCGTCGTCGTCCCCAACGGTGGGTCGGTCACCGTAATCTTCGCGCTCGACCGCAAGGCCGCCGTCCTCGAAGAAGTCGTAACCACCGGTTACGGCACACAGCGGCGACTCGCGATCACCGGGTCGGTCTCAACGATCGACGCTGACCAGGCCAAAGTCGCCGTGCCGGTCAACGCCACCCAGCTCTTTGAGGGTCGCGCTACCGGCGTCCAGGTCACCCAGAACAGCGGCGAGCCCGGCGCCGGCGCGCACATCCTCATACGCGGCGGTACCTCGATCAGTGCCAGCAACGAACCGCTCTACGTGATCGATGGCGTCGCGGTCTCGGGAGATCAGGTGGAGCCCGGCGGCATTGGGGTCAGCGGTGACCCGCCGCTTCCGCGCAATCCGCTCAACATGATCAATCCGTCGGACATTCAATCAGTCACGATCCTCAAGGACGCAGCGGCCACCGCGATTTACGGAGCCCGTGCCGCCAACGGCGTCGTTCTGATCGAGACCAAGAAGGGCACCATCGGCGGACCGAGCATCGAGTACAACTTCTCGGCCGGCGTTGGATCGGCGCCAAGGCGTCTCGATCTTCTGAACGGGAGCCAGTACCGCACCTTCATCTCGTCACAGGTCGCCGCCGGCGTGCTACCAGCATCTGCTCTGACTGGAGAGGGAACCGCGAACACGAACTGGGAAAATGAGCTGATGCGCGACGCCCCGACGGTCAATCACGACCTATCCTTCTCGGGCGGCTCCGCCAACACCACGTACCGCGCCTCACTCAATTTCTTCGACCAGCAAGGCGTCGTCGTTGCCAACGGACTGAAGCGCTATCAGGCCCGCATCAACGGGAGCCACCAGGCAGTTGACGGAAGGCTTCGCCTCAATCTCAATCTGACCGGGTCGCACGTTGTCAATGACTACCTCGCGTTCAACGAGAACAGCGGATTCGAAGGCGGGGTTTTCGTCAATATGGTGAACTTCAATCCGACGCATCCAGTCACGGTCACCGATCCAGCCACGGGGGTCTCCACTTATTACGAGATCGCACCGGGCGCGCAATCGGTGCGCAATCCCGTCGCAATCGCGAATCAGATTCTCGACAAGGGCACCTCGGACCGGACGCTCGGCAACACGTCGATCGACTACGATATCTTCCAGAGCCTGACTGCACGCGTGAATGTCGGAGTAGACCGGACGGAAGGCGCTCGAAGTAACTACTGGCCGAAAAACAGCCCCATCGGCGCCGCGTTCAACGGACTTGCCCAGCGAGCCAGCCAGGACAACACCTTGAAGCAGCTGGGGACCCTTCTCACCTTCCACCCCACCCTCTCAAGCTCGCGCGATCTGGAAGTCGTCGGCGGGTACGAGTTCAGCCAGAACACGGTCAACGGGTTCGGCGTCCAGACCCAGAACTACGTGACCGATGCGTTCACCTTCAACAGCCTCGGTAGCGGAAATACTCTCGAGCCTCCGTACGCATTCAAGACCGATAGCCGCATCGTCTCCTTCTTTACCAGAGCGAATCTGGGATTGAGTGAGAAGTACTTTCTCACATACGTGGTCAGAAAGGATGGTGCCTCCGAGTTCGGCGCCAACCACAAGTGGGCCGTCTTCCCGGCGATCTCCGGCTCGTGGCGTCTGAGCCAGGAGTCATTCATGCGCACGGGGCCCTTCAGCGAGCTCAGACTTCGCGCTGGTTGGGGAAGGCAGGGCAATCCGGCCGTTCCGCCCTATTCATCGCTGATCCTGCTCGGAGCGGACGGTGGCTCGCGCTACGCATTTGGCGACCAGCCCGTGACCGGCGTGACGCCGCAGCGCAACGCCAACCCCGATCTAAAGTGGGAAGAGACCGCTCAGACGAACGTTGCGCTCGACTACGGGATCTTGAATAATCGGCTGAACGGAAGCCTCGAGTATTACGTAAAGAACACCCACGACCTGCTGCTCACCGTGCAGGTTCCACAGCCGGCGGTTGTCGGCGACCGTCTCGAGAACATCGGAAAAATCCAGAACAAAGGCGTCGAGTTCTCAATTGACGGTCAGGTCCTTCAGCGCAGCACCCTCAACCTGTTGGCCGGTTTGGTATTCTCGCACGACAATAACCAAGTCGTGGACCTTGGCGGAAGGAGCTTCATTCCCGACGCGCAGGCCAGCGGCCAGGGACAGTCGAATCAGTTCACACAGCGCATCATTCCTGGCGAGCCACTCGGCACGTTCTTCGGGCCGGTGTTCGCGGGCTGGGATGCACAGAAGCGCCAGTTGTTCAACCACTACACCGTTACCCGCGATGCAAACGGCGTTGAGACCAGCCGTGTCCTTGCCGGTACGACGCTCGCCCCAAGCGGTGACGACTACGTGATCCTTGGGAATGCGAATCCCAAGTACACACTCGGCTTGCACACGAACGGTACCTGGAGGTCGTTCGACTTCAGCATGCTGATCAACAGGGTCGCGGGGCAGAAGGTCTTCAACAACACCTCGCTTGTTTACTCTACCAAGAGCAACGCTCTCCAGGACAAGAATTTCCTGGTGGCTGCCCTCACCGATCCGACGGGAATTCACGAGCCGGCAATCTATTCCTCGCGCTGGATCGAAGACGGATCGTTCACCCGGTTGGCGAACATCACGATCGGCTACACGTTCGACATGCCAAGATTTACCGGTTTCGCCAGAGGCTCACGCGTCTACGTATCTGGTGACAACCTGGCGCTCTGGACGCCATACACGGGCTACGATCCGGAAGTCCACTCGCAGCTGCCCGGGATTGCTCCCCGCGGCATAGATTACCTGCACTATCCACGTCCGCGGACATTTACGGGAGGTCTCCGTGTCGCTTTCTAGGAACCGATTCATGAATAAGAAGATTGGAGCGGCGGGAGTCTTTGCTCTGCTCGTGCTCGCTCCCGCGTGCACGGACCTTACAGAGGTTCCTCAGAGCGCCATCACTCCCGAGAACTTCTATCGGAACTCGGACGAAGTGATCGGCGGCCTCGCGTCGGTGTACGCACAGCTCAGAACCACAGACGACGATTACTACAACATCTCGGAGATCAGCACCGACGAGATGATCGTCCCGACCCGCGGTTCGGACTGGTACGACAACGGTCAGTGGCTCGACCTACACCGTCAGACCTTCACGTCGAACAGCACGGCTACGCTGAACATCATGAACGGCGCGTGGACGAACCTGTTCATCGGAGTCGCGCGGGCCAACGTCGTTCTCAACGGCATTGCCAACACCAACTTTACCGGTAAGGCGACGGTAACTGCCGAGCTCCGGGTGTTGCGAGCCTTTTACTACTTCTTGCTTACGGATCTCTTCGGCCCTGTTCCGATCGCCACGGATGCCTCAATTCAGGCACGGCCGCAGGCCAGCCGTGACTCCGTCTTCAGATTCATCGAAGCCGAGCTGAAAGCCGCGAGACCCGATCTGCCGGCGACGTGGTCAGCGGACATGAACGGGCGCCTAACTCAGGGCGCGGTCGACGCCATGCTCGCCAGCCTCTATCTGAATGCGCAGGTATTCACGGGCACTGTGACTGCGACAGGCCTGCAGCCGGGCACTGCGCATTGGCAGGACGCTTTGGATAGAGCGAACGCCGTGATCAACTCGGGCCATTACACCCTCGCCACGAATGCTACGGCGGGTTGTTCCACCACGGGATGCGGTTGGAGGTCGAACTTTACCGCGGACAATTACAAATCGCCCGAGATCATCTTTGCTGTGAAATACATTAACACGAGTGGCCTCGGGTTGAACTTCCTGATGCGGACACTGCACTACAATCAGTACGACGCCCCGTCACCATGGAATGGCTTCGCCACTTTGGCTGACACATACGCTTCCTTTGATCCCACCGACCAGCGGACACAGATCTTCCTCGCTGGGCCGCAGGTAAACCTCGTTACGGGGCTGCCGGCAAAGGATCGGCAGGGCAATCCGCTGATCTTCGACCCGAACATTCCGGATGTTACCGCCGCGACGGAGGGGCAAGGTGTGCGGGTTGATAAGTGGCCAGTCGACCCCGCACACGTGCAACAGGACAACGGGAACGACTACGCCTGGTTCCGGCTCGGCGAGATGTATCTGATCAGGGCGGAAGCGGAGAACGAATTGGGGAACACGGCGGCGGCCATTGCGGACCTCAATTTGATCCGCGCCCGCGCGTTTTCAACGGCGAAGCCGACCGCGGCAACAACGCAGGCACAGGTGCGCGATGCCATACTCGCCGAGCGTCTGTTTGAGCTCACCTGGGAAGGGAAGCGCCGGCAAGACCTCATTCGCATGAACAAGTTCACTTCGGGAACCTGGTACGCCAAAACGACGAACACGCCGTTCAGAGTCCTGATGCCGATCCCGCAGACGCAAATCGAAACGAATCCTCAGCTGAAGCAGAACCCGGGATACTAGTTCCGGCAGTCGAACTTTTCTCTTTTCATCATGGCCTGCTCTCTTCGGAGGGCGGGCCATGATGCGCAAAGGTGGGCAACACTCGATGAATGCGGCCTTGCGGCTGAGGCTTTGCTATTTCCTTCCCGCGTTGTGTCTCGCCGCAGCATGCACCGGCAACGAGCAGAAGCAGGAAATCGCCAGCGGTAGAACCGCTCCGCCGCCTGTAGACGGCCACCTCTTCACCCTGCTTCCCTCCAGCTACACGGGACTGCACTTTGAAAACCGCGTCGAAGAGACGCCCGAGTTGAACGTCTTCACCTACCGCAATTTCTACAACGGCGGTGGCGTGGCCGTCGGCGACCTCAATGGTGATGGACTTCCCGAGGTCATGCTCACTTCGAACGAGCACGGGAACAAGCTCTACCTGAACAAGGGTCACTTCCAGTTTCAGGACGTGACCGATGAAGCGGGCGTCGGTGGCAAGGGATTCTGGGCCACGGGTGTCACCTTCGCCGACGTGAACGGCGACGGGCTGCTCGACATCTACGTCTGCTACGCCGGCAACATTGCGGGCAAGCGCCGCGCGAACGAGCTGTACATCAACCAGGGGTTGGACAAGCAGGGCGTGCCGACCTTCAAGGAGATGGCGGGCGAGTACGGGCTCGCGGACGAAGGGTACTCGACGCAGGCGACCTTCTTCGACTACGACCGCGACGGGAATCTGGACATGTTCCTCGTCAACAACTCGCCCCGCCCGGTCAGCAGCTTCGGACTCCGCAACATCCGCAACGTTCGCGACAGGCTCGGCGGACACAAGCTGTTCCACAACGATGGCAACGGCCATTTCACCGACGTGAGCGAGAAGGCCGGCATCTTCGGCAGCGAGATCGCGTTCGGGCTTGGCGTGGTGGTGAGCGACGTCAATCGCGACGGGTGGCCGGACATATATGTCTCGAACGATTTCTTCGAGCGCGACTACCTGTACATCAACAACCACGACGGGACGTTCAACGAGCAGCTCGACAAGGAGATGCCCTATCTCTCCTACTTCTCGATGGGGCTGGATATCGCGGACATCAACAACGACGGTTGGCCGGACATTTATACGACCGACATGCTGCCGGAGGACGAGTACCGGCTCCGGACCACGTCGGCGTTCGAGGGTTGGGACACTTACCAGGCCAAGGTGCGGAACGGATTCCATTACCAGCTGATGCGCAACATGCTCCAGCTGAACAACGGCAATGGAACGTTCAGCGACATCGGGCAGATGGCGGGCGTGGCGGGCACCGACTGGAGCTGGAGCGCGCTGCTCGCCGATCTCGATCTGGATGGCTACAAGGACATCTACGTCACCAATGGCATCGCCAGAGACGTGACGTCGCAGGATTACGTCGCCTTCCTCGCGAACGAGAGGACGATGCTGACGGCGACCAAGGGGAAGCGCGTCGATTTCATAGCGCTCACCAAAGCCATGACTTCGACGAAACTCGAGCACTACGCCTTCCGCAACAAGGGTGATCTCACTTTTGCGAACGAGACCGCCAATTGGGGACTGGACAAGCCCAGCTTCGCAAATGGCGCGACGTACGCGGATCTCGATGGCGATGGCGCGCTCGACCTGGTGGTGAACAACGTCAACGAGGAAGCTTTCGTTTATCGCAACAACGCGCGCTCTCTGCTACCCGCCAATCACTATCTGCAGGTGAAGCTCGATGGCGAAGGGCACAACAGGTTCGGCGTCGGGGCGAAGGTAACGCTCCAGAGCGGCAAGCAGACCTTCTATCAGGAGCTTTCGCCCACGCGAGGGTTCCAGTCGAGCGTCGATTACATCCTGACGTTTGGACTCGGCAAGATCGACACGGTGCAATCCGTCAAGGTAGACTGGCCTGACGGGCGCGTCAGCACTCTGCAGAACGTTGCCGCCAATCAGCGAATTACGGTGAAGCAGTCGGGAGCAGCCAAGGCAGGCATCGCTCCTTCGCAGCCCGAGAAAAAACTGGTCACCGACATCACGCAACGGACCACGTTCCCCTTCGTCCACCACGAGAACGACTACGTTGACTTCGATCGGGAGCGCCTGATGCCGAAGATGCTCTCGACCGAGGGCCCGCTGATGGCGGTGGCGGATGTCAACGGTGACGGCCTCGACGACGTCTTCATCGGTGGCGCGAAGGATCAGCCGAGCGCGATCCTGATCCAGCAGCCCGATGGAAGCTTCGTGAAGAGTAACGAGCAGCTGCTCGCGCAGGACGCCATCTCGGAGGACATCGGCGCCGTGTTTTTTGACGCGAACGGGGACGGTCACCCGGATCTTTATGTCGTCACTGGCGGAAGCGAGTTCTCGGACTTCGCTCCGGCGCTCGAAGACCGACTCTACCTGAACGACGGGAAGGGCAATTTCAGAAAAGCGGTCGGCGCGCTTCCGCCACTCGCCGCGAGCGGCTCACGCGTTGCGGCGGCGGATTTTGACGGCGACGGCGCGGTGGATCTGTTCGTCGGCGGCCGTAGCGTTCCCGGACGCTACGGAATCGATCCGCAGAGCGCGCTGCTGCGAAACGATGGCCACGGAAAGTTCACGGATGTCACCGACAAAGCCGCGCCCGGCCTCTCGCACATCGGCATGGTGACCGATGCCATTTGGAAGGACGTCGACGGAGATGGCCGGCCGGACCTCGTCGTCGTCGGCGAGTGGATGCCCATCACGATCTTCCACAACGCCGGTCACGGGAAGCTCGTGAAGATGAACGTGCCCGGGCTCGAGAAAAGCAACGGCTGGTGGAACAGGATCATTGCCGGGGATTTCACGGGTCACGGCAGAGTTGACTTCATTGCGGGCAACCTCGGCCTCAACACTCGTCTCCAGGCAAAGGAAAACGAGCCGGTGACGATGTACGTCAAGGATTTCGCGCACAACGGCTTCGTGCAGCAGATCATCTCCTACTACAACAACGGAAAGGCGTATCCGCTCGCTTTACGCGACGATCTGATCCGCTCGCTGACTTTCCTCAAGGACCGCTACCTCAACTACAAGGATTACGCGCGGCAGACGGTCGCGGACGTGTTCCCCAAGAAGGATCTGAGTGACGCGGTGGTGAAGAACGCCTACACCTTTGCGACGACGCTGGCCAGGAACAATGGTGACGGCACATTCACGATGGTCCCGCTTCCGCTCGAGGCGCAGATTGCGCCGATGTACGGCCTTCTCGCCGCAGACATAGATGGCGATGGAAAGCCGGACCTGCTCATGGCCGGTAACTTGGATGGCGTCAAGCCGGAGTTGGGGAAGATGAGTGCCGGATACGGTCTCTACCTTCGTGGCGACGGCCACGGACACTTCACTCCGGTGAAGGAGCTGGAAAGCGGGTTCTTCGTTCCCGGACAGGCCCGCGACATCCAGCGCGTTCGAACCCGCAACGGCTACATCTACATCGTGTCGCGCAACAACGATCGGCCCCTGATTTTCCGCGCGAGCGCGGCGAACGCGGGCAAGAAAAAGCCGGCCTCGGTGAATCCAAGGCCGGCGAAGTGACGGTGCTGGCTAACCTCTCAGGCCGCTAATTGGAGCGCTTGGTTTTTATGATGATCACACCGTTGCCGGCGCGCATGCCGTAAAACGACAGGCTGGCGGCGTCTTTGAGCACCTCGATCGAGGCAATATCGTGCGGATTGATGCCCGACAGCGCTCCCCCGGGTCCAGGCGTTACTTCGACGCCGTCAATCACGTACAGTGGCTCCATGTTGGCGTTGATCGAGTTGTTCCCGCGAATCCGGATCGCGAGACTGCCATCCGGGGTGCGAGTGATCAGAATCCCCGGTACCTTCGCGGCGAGGGTCTTCTCGATCGGATCGTTTCCGGCGCGGTCGAGGTCTTCGCCCGTTACAGTGGTGCCGGCGAGCGGAAGGGTAGGAGATCCCGAGGGCGCAGGCTTCTCAGGCGGTGGGGGAACGTTGCTCGAGGCGCAGCCGGAGGTAAGGCCGACAAAGATGGCGCAGGACAGAATGACGCGCGGCGTTAATGACGCCATATGACGGTGGCGCAAGGCCAAGTGGACTTTAAATAAGATAGCTGCATTAGCCATGCCCGCGATTGTTTTCTTTGTTCACCTGTCAAATGTGCATTCGCACTGGTAGCGTTGTGGTCGCTGACTTCACAATAACGGAGATTAAGATGAAGATGTACGCACCAAGCTGGTTCCGCGGTATGACGTTCGCCGCCCTATTGGTGACGCTCACCGCCTCCCCGGCGATGGCCCAGGACACCATCAGCGTCGCGTCGCCGGATGGCAGGAACAAGGTGGGCGTCGCGGTCCACGAGGGAAAACTCTACTACATCCTGAATAGAGACGGCCGCTCGCTACTGCTTCCGTCGATGCTCGGCTTCGAGTTCAAAACCGCGCCGACGTTACGCGACGGCCTCCGGATAACGGGGACGAAACGCGCGTCGCACGACGAGACCTGGACGCAGCCCTGGGGGGAGGTCGCGCGCGTGCGGGACCACTACAACGAGCTGAGGGTGTCGGTGGCCGAGACGGCGGCTCCTGGGCGAACGTTCGACTTCGTGGTCCGCGCCTTTAACGACGGCATCGGGTTTCGCTACGAATTTCCCGCGCAGCCCGGGCTCGGAGAATTCGTGATCACTGACGAGCTCACCCAGTTCAACTTCGCGGACGACGCGAAAGCCTGGTGGATTCCTTCGAACCGGCCGAGGCTGGACCGATCGGAGATGCTGTACTCGTCATCGCCGGTGAGCGTCATCGACAGCATTCAGACGCCGCTCACGATGCAGACGCGCGACGGGAAGACGTTCATGGTGATCCACGAGGCGAATCTCGTCGATTACGCGCGAATGAATCTCGCGGGGCCGCGCATGGATAGCCGCGTACTGCGCGTCGCGCTCGCGCCGTGGCAGAACGGGGACAAAGTGCGGGGCCACACGCCATTCATGACGCCGTGGCGCACGATCCAGCTCGCCGACCGGGCAGCCGATCTTTCGCCGTCGGTACTCGGCCTGAATCTGAATCCGCCCAGCGTTCTAGGCGACGTCAGTTGGATCAAGCCCATGAAGTACGTCGGCATCTGGTGGGGGATGCATATCAATACGATGACCTGGAGTTCCGGTCCCAAGCATGGCGCGACCACAGAGAATACCCGGCGCTACATCGATTTCGCCGCGGCGAACGGACTCGGCGGCGTGCTGGTCGAGGGCTGGAACGTCGGCTGGGATGGCGACTGGATCAAGAACGCGAATGCGTTCTCATTCACGCAGGCGTACCCGGACTACGATCTCCCAGCGCTCGCGAAGTATGCGCAATCGAAGGGCGTCAAGATCATCGTCCACAACGAAACGTCCGGCGGCATCGTGAACTACGAGCGTCAGATGGAGGCCGCATTCGCGATGTACCACTCGCTCGGACTCGACGCGATCAAGTCGGGGTACGTGACGGATACAACGCCGGAAGGAAACTCGCACCACTCGCAGTTCATGGTGCGGCACTATCGCAAGGTGCTCGAGACGGCTGCGAAGTACCACATCATGATGGATGTGCATGAGCCAATTCACGACACGGGCGAGCGTCGCACCTATCCGAATATGATGAGCAGGGAAGGAGCGCGTGGGCAGGAATACAACGCGTGGGGCGGTGAAGGCGGCAATCCCCCCGAGCACGAGACGAATCTTTACTTCACGCGCTTGCTCGAGGGTCCGATGGATTTCACGCCGGGCATCTTCGATTTGCTGATCGAGCGTGGCACCGGGCGTCCGCGCCGGCCGGAGGAGCCGCACCCGAGAACGACGCTGGCGAAGCAGCTCGCGCTCTACGTCGTGATCTACTCGCCGCTACAGATGGCGGCAGATCTTCCCGAGAACTATGTGGGCAAGCCCGCGTTCCAGTTCATTCGCGACGTGGCGGTGGATTGGGAGACCAGCAAAACGATTGATGGCATGATCGGCGATTACGTCATCGTTGCACGCAAGGCGAAAAAGACCGACGACTGGTTCCTCGGCGCGATCACCGACGAGCAAGGGCGGACATTCACGGTTCCGCTCGACTTCTTGACGCCGGGCAGGAAATACGTGGCCGAGATTTACGCGGATGGGCCAGGTGCGAACTGGGCGACGAATCCGCTGCCGGTGAGCATCTCGAAGCGGAACGTGGATTCGGGCACGAAGCTGAGCGTGGTGCTGGCGCCGGGCGGCGGGCAGGCGATCCGATTCACGCCCGCGAAGTAGCGGGAACCGCGGCTGCGACTGCAACTGAAAAATGGCTGCCGCCCGCTTCCCGCTGATCGCTGTTCGCTGCTCGCTTTGAAACGTCGAGACAGCCCTACCGCGCGTCTGGGTACAAGCAACTGCTTTTGCCCTAACGCCACCGGGAACCGTCCCGACGTTGGCAGCGGATGGCGGGTAGCGAGCAGCGGGCAGCGGGCGGCAGGCAGTTTTCAGTTTGGTGTCAAGCGAGCGGCATTGCTCTACATGGTAGCTCTCGCCGCTTGCGAGCCCCGGGCGCCGGCGTCTCCGCCGCTGTTCGAGCTGCTGAAGCCTGAGGCAACCGGCGTCACCTTCGCCAACACGCTCCCGGAGAAGGCCGACTTCAACCCCCTCAACTACCTGTACTACTACAACGGCGGTGGTGTCGCGGTGGGCGACGTCGATGGCGATGGCTTGCCCGATCTCTATTTCACGTCGAACCTCGGCGCGAACAAGCTCTATCGCAATCGTGGGAATTACACCTTCGAGGATGTCACCGACAAGGCCGGCGTCGCCGATCCAGATGGCTGGAAGACTGGCGTCACGATGGCGGACGTCAACGGAGACGGGAAGATCGACATCTACGTCTCGGGTGTGGACTACCTCACGATGCACGGGCGCAACGTGCTCTACATCAACAACGGCGACGGGACGTTCACCGATCGCACCAAGGAGTACGGACTCGAGCACGTCGGCTATTCAACGCAGGCGCTGTTCTTCGACTACGATGGAGACGGCGACCTCGACATGTACCTGCTCGATCACTCGACACATACACAGCGTGCGATCGAGACGCAGGCGCAGCGCGGCGCGAAGAGTCCGCGCACAAGCGATCGCCTGTTCAGGAACGATGGCAATCACTTCACCGACGTCACCGATGCGGCCGGCCTGCACGACGGGATCGACGGCTACGGACTCGGCATTGTGGCGAGCGATTTCAACAACGATGGATGCCCGGACATCTACGTCGCCAACGATTTTCAGGGGAACGACTACCTCTACATCAACAACTGCAATGGGACCTTCACCGAATCGCTGGCGAAGGCGACCGGTCACACCAGCAGATTCTCAATGGGCGTGGATGCCGCGGATTTCAACAATGATGGACGCACGGACATCATCTCGCTCGACATGCTACCCGAGCGCGAAGACATCCTCAAGACGTCCGCAAACGCGGAGGGCTTCAACGTCTACAACATGAGGATACAGGCGGGCTACCAGCCGCAGTACGCGCGCAACGCGCTCCAGCTGAATCGCGGCAAGGGGAAGTTCAGCGAGATCGGCTATCTGGCTGGAGTGTTCGCCACCGACTGGAGCTGGTCTGCGCTCTTCGCCGACCTCGACAACGACGGGCGCAAGGATCTGTTCATCACGAATGGGATCTACCGCCGTCCGAACGACATGGACTACATCAGCTACGTCGGCAACGAGGCCGTGCAGGCATCGCTCGGCGAGAAGATCACCGAGGCGAATCTGAGCCTGCTGAAAAAGATGCCTCAGATTCCGCTCGCCAAGTATGCGTTTCGGAACGAGGGCAATTTCAAATTCACGAACATGGCCGAAGCGTGGGGACTGGCGCAGCCGGGGTTCTCGAATGGCGCGGCGTACGTTGATCTCAACAACAGCGGCAACCTGGATCTGGTGGTGAACAACATGAACGCGCCGGCTTCGATCTACCGAAGCCATGCGCGCGAGATCAACGGCAATCACTACCTGACGGTGCAGCTCCGGGGATGGGGAGCGAACACGGCGGGAATCGGTGCGAGGCTGGAG
>JBGPHO010000044.1:0-13692 GCA_041484425.1 Gemmatimonadaceae bacterium | reverse complement strand
GACGATCGATGAACGCCATTCTTCCGGACGATGTATGGATTGCGGCAGCCTTCGAAATGCGTGATGAGTTTCACCCGCGCTATAGCGCGGTTTCGCGCAGCTACAGCTACTACATAGGCACTGACGATCTCGCATCCTCGCCGTTTCGGCGAAATCGGGAGCTGGTTTGGAAGAAACCGCTCGATTTCGGCCGTCTCGCGGAAGCGGCGCGGTCAATCGAGGGCGAGCACTGCTTTCGCGCCTTCGCGGTCAAGGGCACCGCACCGGAGAACGACGACCATAGGTGCACGGTATCGCGCGCGGCCTGGCGGGAGCGTGAAGGCGGGCTGGCATTCGACATTCAGGCCGACCGCTTTCTCCACCATATGGTGCGTTTTATCGTCGGCACGATGCTCGACATCGGCGAGGGTCGCCGCGACGTGGCCGTGATCGAGCAGCTGCTGGCTCAGGACGACAACAGCCAGGTCTCTCAACCTGCCCCGCCGCACGCTCTCTTTCTCGAGCGAGTGAACTATCCGAACGACCTTTACCTGAGAACCGAATGAACATCTATCTCGAGAGCGTGAACCTCGATGAGATCAGAAACACCGCGTCGGCGGGGCTCGCGGACGGTGTCGCGTTCACGCACACGGCGTCCAACGCTGACGCGCTGGACGCCAATACCAGGGAGCGCCTCGAGGAGATCTCGCGCGAGTTCGCCTTTCCGATTTGCGTCCCGGTCGGGGCTGTAACGTCGGGCGACATCTACGCCGAGGCGCGCGAGCTGGCAAAGGTCTCCGATCACGTCGTAGTGCAGATTCCGCTTGTCGAGGATTCGCTCGTTCCAATGGCGCGGCTTACAGCTGAAGGCGTGGTGGTCTGCGCGACCTTCGTCTTCAGCGCTGCCCAGGCGATCATTGCCGCGAAAGCGGGGGCCGCCGCCGTGCGCATCACCCTGGACGAGCTGGAGACCTACGGTCAGTCAGGCACCCGAACTCTCGCCGAGATCAAGAGCGCCCTCGAGGCCGGCGACGAGGAGTGCGACGTCATGGCGGCGTCCCCTCGCTCCAGCGTGCAGTTCGCCGAATGCGCGCTCGCGGGGGCGGACATCGTCTGCGTCACGCCCGACGCGCTACGAAACCTGGTGGTCCATCCGCTCAGCGACCGCGGGATCGACAGATTTCTGAGCCAGCTCGCCAGGCGGCCCAGGTCGCGAACTTCTTCATGAAAATGCGCTGCACGCGATCCGTCGGGGCACTTGTGCTCGCTGCCTGTCAGGGCGCTTCCAGCGCTCCCTCGTCGGCGCAGTCATCCCAGATCGAGACAACGACCCGCGCGGTTAGCGCATCGCGGCGGACGGCAATCACGGAAGCCGTGGCGCGCGTAGCGCCATCGGTCGTCACCGTGCAGACCGAGGTCGTCGAGCGAGTTCCCGCTGATGTATTCGAGCAGTTCTTTGGCGGCCGCTCGGGGCAGCGCGCCGCCGCTGGACTCGGCTCGGGATTCATCGTGCGCTCCGACGGCGCGGTCGTGACCAATGCGCACGTCGTTGCGGGAGCGACTCGCATTTCCGTGGCAATGAAGGACGGGACGAACTATCCCGCTCGCCTCATCGGAATCGACGAGACGAACGATCTGGCGGTCCTCAAGATCGACGCGACAAATCTTCCTGTGGCGCCTCTCGGCTCTTCGAGCAGTCTGCTCATCGGGGAGTGGGCGATCGCGATCGGCAATCCGTACGGCTTCATCCTCGCCAACTCCGAGCCGAGCGTCACCGTAGGCGTCGTGAGTGGAACCGGCAGGAATCTCGCGGCCCAGAGCGAGGGCGCCGGCGTGTACGTGGACATGATCCAGACCGACGCTTCGATCAACCCGGGGAACTCGGGCGGCCCGCTGGTCAACGCCGCCGGCGAGGTCATTGGGGTCAATAGCTCGATTTTCTCGCCGAGTGGCGGATCGGTTGGAATCGGTTTCGCGATCCCGATCAATCGCGCACGACGGGTGACGGACGATCTCCTCGCCCACGGCGTCATCCGACGCCCGTGGATCGGGCTCCAGCCGCTGCTCTCGCGCAGCGCGGCCGCCGGCGGTTCCAGCGCCGGCGTCGTCGTCGCGTCCGTCGTCCCTGGATCACCGGCGGAACGCGCCGGGATTCGTCCTGGCGATCTGATGGTACGGTCGCAGAATCGTACGCTCCACAATCCATACGACTGGTACGCCGAGCTTCTGGAGCTGCGCGTGGGCGAGAACGACTCGATCGTGGTCAAGCGTGGAGGGCGCGAGATTCCCATCAGTGTCGCGGTGATGGATCTGCCGGACGTTAACGCCCCGCGAGTGACCGTCCTGCGCGAGATCGAATTGATCACACTGACGCCGCCGATCCGCGCGCAGTATCAGCTCCAGAGCCGTCAGGGCGCGCTGGTGACCAGAGCAAGCGAACGCGTGCAGCAGCAGATCGGGCTTCAGTCCGGCGACGTGATCGTCCAGATCAACCGCACGCCGATCGCCAGCGCGCAGGATGTGAATCGCATTCTCACGACGTTCGGACGTGGCGGGATCAGAATGTACTTCGAGCGCGGCGGCCAGATCTACGCCACCGAATTCAGCCTGCAATAATGCCCACCAACCGTTACAACTCGCCGCTCGCGGAACGATACGCATCGCAGGCGATGCTCGAGCTCTGGTCGGCGTCCACTCGTTATGGCCTCTGGCGTCGGCTCTGGCTCGCGCTGGCTGAGGCCGAGCGCGAGCTGGGCGTCGAGATCCCGGAGGAGGCGATCCGGCAGATGCGCGCGAATCTCGACAAGATCGATTTCGGCGCGGTGGCCGCCTACGAGAAGCGGTTCCGTCACGACGTGATGGCGCACGTCCACGCGTTCGGCGACGTCGCACCCGCGGCCAAGCCGTTCATTCATCTGGGGGCGACGAGCGCGTACGTCACCGACAATGCGGATCTGATTCTGATGCGGCGCGGGCTCGAGCTGCTACGAAGCCGCGTGCTCGACGTGCTGCGCTCGCTCACAGCCTTCGCCGAACAGTGGCGGGACCAGCCGACGCTGGGTTACACACATCTCCAGCCGGCGCAGCTCACTACGGTCGGCAAGAGAGCGACGCTCTGGATGCAGGACCTGGTTCTCGACATCGAGGACATCGATTACCGGCGGCGGACACTTCCCTTCCGCGGCGTCAAGGGGACGACGGGAACGCAGGCCAGCTTCCTCGAGTTGTTCGACGGAGATCACGAAAAAGTTCGCCGTCTCGATCGACTCGTGACGGAGAGGGTTTCGTTCCCCGCTCCGCTGCCGGTGACTGGACAGACCTACACGCGGAAGCTCGATGCGTTCGTGCTCTCAGTCGTAGCGGGAGTGGCCGCCAGCGCGGCCAAGTTCAGCGGCGACATTCGCATGCTCCAGTCCTTCGGCGAGATAGAGGAGCCATTCGAGAGCGAGCAGGTGGGCTCATCGGCAATGGCGTACAAGCGAAATCCCATGAGAGCAGAACGGATGGCGTCGCTGGCCCGCTTCGTCAACTCCCTCGAGGGGAACGCGAATCAGACGCACGCCGTGCAGTACTTCGAGCGGACGCTGGACGACAGCGCGAACCGGCGCCTCGTGATTCCCGAAATGTTCCTTGCTACCGACGCGATCCTACTGCTCATGGCCAACATCTGCGGCGGCCTCGAGGTTCACCCGGCAGTGATCGAGCGGCGGGTCGCGACCGAGCTTCCGTTCATGGCGACGGAGCAGCTGATAGTGCGGGCAGTGCGCGCGGGAGGCGACAGGCAGGTCGCGCACGAGACGATCAGAAAGCACAGCCTCGCCGCCGCCCGCGCGCTCAAGGATGGCGCCGAGTCCAACGATCTGCTGGACCGGCTCTCGAAAGACAAATCCTTCGGAGTAAAGCTCAAGGACCTCGAGGGCGTGATCGACCCCAGGCGCTTCGTTGGGCGAGCCCCCGAGCAGGTCGATGAGTTTCTCCGCGACGTGATCACGCCACTTTTTGCCGGTGAAACCGCGAGGCCCGCTCGGCCTGATGAGCTGAGGGTCTGATGCTGATGCAGACGAGTGCCCTTCCGCTGACGCCGTTCCGACGCGGCAAGGTGCGCGACGTCTACGAGGTCGACGCGGACCGGCTCCTACTCGTCGCGACCGATCGCGTCAGCGCATTCGACGTCGTGATGAGCGAGACCATCCCCCACAAGGGTGCCGTCCTCACTCAGATCACTGCGTGGTGGCTGCGCCAGCTCGAGGACAAGGTCGAGCACCACATGCTGTCGGCCGATACCGCTGAGATCGTCCGCGAGGTGCCGCAGCTCCGTGATCACGAGCAGGAGCTCGCGGGTCGCGCGATGCTTTGCCGCCGCTCGACGGTGTTCCCAGTCGAGTGCGTCGTCCGCGGCTATCTATCGGGCTCCGCGTGGAAGGAATACCGCGAGCGCGGCACTCTCGCCGGCGAGGCTCTGGGCAAGGGGCTGCGCGAATCCGACCGCCTCGATCCTCCAATCTTCAGTCCGGCGACGAAGGCCGACGAGGGGCACGACGAGAACATCACGATCCCCCGCATGCGGGCGCTGATTGGCGACGCCTGGGCGGGTGAGCTGGAAAGACATTCGCGCGAGATCTACGAAGCAGGACGCGCAATCGCGGCCACGCGCGGGATCATCATCGCGGACACGAAATTCGAGTTTGGACGCATAGCAAGCACTGGGGGCAAGGGGGTCGAGAAGGTTATATTGGTGGATGAAGTGCTCACTCCCGACAGCTCGCGCTTCTGGCCGGCCGATAGCTACGAGCCGGGGCACGGGCAGCCCAGCTTCGACAAGCAACCGCTCCGCGATTATTTGGATGCGGAGAAGCGCGCTGGGCGATGGGACGGGAATTACCCCCCGCCGCGGCTTCCGAAAGACGTGATTGAAGCCACGAGCGAGCGCTACCTCGACATTTTCCGCCGCTTGACCGGACACTCACTCGACTCCAACGGCTCACATTGAACTTCGCGCGCGAAGGGCTCCTCTTTATTGCGATCGCTGGTTTAGTTGCGGCCGGCGCCTTCGGTTTCGCAATAAGCCGGCGCTCGTGGGGTCTCTGGCTTGCCGCGTTCGTTTTGCTCCTTCTGGCCCTCTGGGTTGCCTACTTCTTCCGCGATCCCGAGCGCACCGGGGACCGCGGCCCCTCCCTCGTCGTCGCGCCGGCTGACGGCAAGCTGATCATGATCACCGAGATCAACGAGCCGACCTTCATCGGTGGCCGCGCGACGCGGCTGTCTATCTTCATGAACGTGTTCGACGTGCACGTGAACCGGTACCCCGTCGATGGCGTCGTCAAGTACATCCACTACAACAAGGGCAAGTTCTTCAACGCCGCGGCGGAGAAGTCGAGCCTCGAGAACGAGCAGATGTCGGTCGGCGTCGAGACGGGCAGGTACCGCGTGCTCGTGCGCCAGATCGCCGGACTCATCGCGCGCCGGATTGTCACCTACAGCAAGCTCGGTGAGAAGGTGAAGCAGGGCGACCGGATGGGCATCATCAGGTTCGGCTCGCGCGTAGATGTCTTTCTTCCAACCGGCACCGCAGTGAGAGCGAAGCTCGGCGACGCAACGACCGCGGGCGTGACGATTCTCGGGGAGCTGCCCAAGTGATGCTCGCGCCAGATCCCTCGAGACGGCAACAGCTACGCGGCGATTCCGATCGGCCGCGCAATCGCGGGGTGATCATCCTGCCGAACGGATTCACGCTGATGAGCCTGTTCTTCGGAATGTTTGCGATCGTCGCCGCCTCGCGCAGCGAATTCGATACGGCCGGCCTTTACGTCGTGTTTGCGGGTATCTGCGACGCGCTCGATGGCCGGGTCGCGCGCGCCACCGGAACGGGGTCGCGCTTCGGCTCGGAGCTCGACTCGCTGGTCGATGCCATAGCGTTCGGGCTCGCGCCGGCGATGATCATGTACTTTGCCGTCCTCAACCGAAGCGGCTGGGACTGGATCTTCTCCTTCCTCTTCACTGCTTGTGCGGTGATTCGCCTCGCGCGCTTCAACGTGGAGCAGGCGGGACGCGCCAAGAAGTACTTCCATGGTCTTCCGAGCCCGGCCGCCGGAGTCACGCTCGCGACCTACTACTGGTTCAGCCAGACGCCGTTGTACAACGAGACGATCCTGGGTGATCTCAACTGGACGACCGGACTGCGCGGATTGATGCTGCTGCTGGCATTTCTCATGATCAGCAACGTCTCGTACCCTGCCGTGCCGACGATCGGATTCAGAAAAATCAGCGAGCTGCTTGGCACGCTGGTCGTCATCGCCACCTTCATCGGCGTGTTGTTCCTGAGAAAGGAGTTCTACTTTCCGGCGCTCATCGGCTACGTGTTGTACGGACTCGCCAAGACCGTGATCTTCGGGCTGATGGACAGGCGTCCACGCGGTGATTCGCCCGTGATCGACGATGACGACGAGCCTTTGCTGCTCACCGCTGCTGGTGTCGTGGATACCGGCGAAGCCGCTCGCCAGCGGTCGCACCGCCGGAAGAGAAGACGCCGCCCACCCGGACCCGGTGAGTCGCCGCGCAGCGGACCCGGCAACTTCTCGCCGCCGTCCGGTCCGACCGGAGGTCAGCCCTGATGGCAAAGTTCCGCATCGCGGTTCACATCACGCCGCGCAAGGGTCTGCTCGATCCGCAGGGGAACGCGGTGCGAGACGCGCTGCACACGCTCGGCTTCACGGCCGTGAAAGGCGTTCACGTGGGGAGGTACATCATTGTCGAGACCGATGCTTACGATGCGCTCACGGCGGAAGACACTGTCACCGAGATGTGCGCCAAGCTCCTGGCGAATCCGGTGACGGAAGATTTCGAGATCGAATCGGCGGTTCCCGCATGAAGTTCGGCATCGTCACCTTCCCCGGCTCCAACTGCGACTACGACGCGTACCAAGCTGTCACCGACATTCTGGGTGAGGAAGCGACGTATCTCTGGCACAAGGATCACGACCTTCAGGGATCGGACGTGATCATCCTGCCGGGCGGTTTCAGCTACGGTGATTATCTCCGCGCCGGCGCGATCGCCCGCTTCAGCCCGATAATGCGGGAAGTGGCCGCGCACGCCAAGGCTGGTGGTCCTGTGCTCGGTATCTGCAACGGCTTCCAGATCGCGTGCGAGGCCGGCTTGCTTCCCGGCGCTCTGATGCGGAACTCACATCTTCAGTTCGTTTCGGCCGAGGTCAGGGTCCGCATCGAGAACAGCGACACGATGTTCACGAACCTCTACGACCGGGGTGAAATCCTGCGGATACCGGTGGCTCACGGAGACGGCCGTTACGTCGCGCCCCCCGATGTTCTCGAAGAGCTCGAGGCTGAGGGACGGGTCGTATTCAGATACGTGGACGCGAACGGCAACATCACCGCCTACGCCAATCCGAACGGATCCGAGCGCAACATCGCGGGAATCATAAGCGAGGGCGGAAACGTGCTCGGCTTGATGCCGCACCCGGAGCGGGCGTGCAGCCCGCTGCTCGGCTCGAGCGACGGGGTGCGGTTGTTCGAGTCGATCCTCGCCAGAGTGGCGGCGTGATGTCCGACGTGAAGCCCCGGCCCGGCGATCCACTTATCACTCCGGCGCTCATCGCGGAGCACGGCCTGACGAAGCAGGAATACGAACGACTGGTCGCGATGCTCGGTCGTACGCCAACATTCACCGAGCTAGGGATCATCAGCGCGTTGTGGAGCGAGCACTGCTCCTACAAGCACTCGCGCCCCATTCTGAAAACATTGCCGACCACGGCGCCGTACGTGCTCCAGGGCCCCGGCGAAAACGCCGGTGTGATATCGATCGGGGACGGTCTCGCGGTCGCGTTCAAGATCGAGTCGCACAACCATCCCTCGGCGGTCGAGCCGTACCAGGGAGCGGCGACAGGAGTCGGCGGAATCCTGCGCGACGTCTTCACGATGGGAGCGCGCCCGATCGCAATGCTGAATTCGCTCCGGTTTGGGAGCCTCGACGACGCGCGTGTGCGGTATCTCTTCTCCGGAGTCGTGAGGGGGATCGGCGACTACGGCAATTGTGTCGGAATTCCGACGGTCGCCGGCGAGATCGTTTTTGATCCCGCCTACGCGAACAATCCGCTCGTCAACGCGATGTGTGTCGGCCTCCTGCACGAGGAGGACCTCATTCGTGCCAAGGCCGAGGGCGTCGGCAATCCGATCATGGCCGTTGGGGCGCGCACCGGGCGTGACGGCATTCACGGGGCGTCGTTCGCGTCCGAGGATCTCTCCGCGGCGAGCGATGCGAAAAGGCCGCGCATTCAGGTCGGAGATCCCTTCACCGAAAAGCTTCTGCTCGAAGCGAGCCTCGAGCTGATCAAGAGCGGGCACATCGTGGCGATTCAGGACATGGGCGCCGCCGGCCTGACGTCGTCGTCGGCGGAGATGGCTGAGCGTGGGGACGTCGGCGTGACGATAGACGTCACCAAGGTCCCGACGCGCGAGAGTGGAATGTCGCCGTACGAGATCCTGCTGAGCGAGTCGCAGGAGCGGATGCTGGTCGTCGCGAAGAAAGGACGTGAGGACGCGGTTCGCGAGATTCTCTCCAAGTGGGATCTGACGGCGGCGGTGATCGGCGAAGTCATCGCCGAGCCGGTGTACAGAGTTACGGAGGGAGACAGAGTCGTGGCCGAATTTCCAGGATCGCGACTCGTGACGGATTGTCCGAGCTATTCGCCCGACGCGCGGGAGTCGAGCGCGATCGCGGCTCTGCGGGCGGAGGATCCTTTCGCCATTCCCGAGCGGCCGGAAGAAAGAGATCCCGCCTGGACTCTGGAGCAGCTTCTCTCCGCTCCAACAATCGCGAGCAAGGCGTGGGCGTACCGGCAGTACGATTCCACCGTGCGGACCAATACCGTCATAGGCCCGGGCGGAGATGCCGCCGTTCTCCGAGTGCGGGGGACGAACAAGGCGATCGCGGTGAAGACGGACTGCAATGGACGATACGTCTATCTCGATCCTCGCGTGGGCGGCCGCATCGCCGTGGCAGAGGCAGCGCGCAATGTCGCCTGCAGCGGCGCGCGCCCCATGGCAATCACCAACTGCCTCAACTTTGGAAATCCGACTCGCCCGGAGGTCTTCTACCAGCTCAAGGAAGCCGTGGCAGGAATGGGCGAGGCCTGTCGCGCCCTCGGAACTCCGGTCACAGGGGGCAATGTTTCTCTGTACAACGAAAGTCCATCCGGCGCCGTGTACCCGACCCCGGTAATCGGCATGGTCGGGCTGATCGACGACCTGTCGCACATAACGCGCGCAACCTTTCAGCGTGACGGCGACGCGATCCTTCTGCTCGGCGAGCTCGGCGGCGAGCTCGGCGGCAGCGAGTATCTCGCCACGATTCACGGTAAGGTGCTTGGGGCGCCACCTCGGTGCGACGTCGAGCGGGAAAAGGCGCTGATTGACGCGCTGCTCGAGGCGATCCGCGCTGGCGTGGTCGCCTCCGCCCACGATTGCAGTGACGGCGGACTCGCGGTCGCGCTCGCGGAGTGCTGCATTGCAAATCCGGACAGCGGGAACGGGGCGGAAATCGACCTATCGAGTCATTCGGGCATCGAGGATCGCGCGATTCTGTTCGGCGAGAGCCAGGGACGCATAGTCGTATCGAGCCCCGCTCCCGAGCGAGTTATCCAGATCGCCGCCAAGGCGGGAGTTCCCTGCGCGCAGATCGGCCGGGTGCTACGCGAATCGGATACGCTCGCCATCAAGCTGCCGAAGAGATCGCTGCGTAGTCCCCTCGCCCGCCTGCGTCGCGGCTATCACGAGACCATTCCGACAATCATGGCGCGCACGCCCGAGCACGCGACCTTCGACGAGCTGTCCCCTGTGGCGGCCCACTGATATGTGCGGAATCTTCGGGATCTACGGTAACGAGAACGCGGCGGCGATGACCCATCTCGGCCTGTATTCGCTCCAGCATCGCGGTCAGGAATCTTCGGGCATCGTTGCCGTCGATCGAGAGCAGGGCGCGAGAGCCATCAAGAGAATGGGTCTCGTGTCCGAAGCGTTCGCCGTGCCCGACGTGCAGATGCTGCGCGGAGACATCGCGATCGGCCACACGCGCTACAGCACCGCCGGCTCTTCCACGATCGAAAACGCCCAGCCCATGCTCGCGCGCTTTCGCGACGGGCACATCGGCCTCGCCCACAACGGAAACCTGACGAACGCCAGCGAGCTCCGCCGCGAGCTCGAGGATGCCGGATCGATCTTCACCACGACGATGGACTCTGAGGTCCTCGTGCACAGGATGGCGAGGTCATCTTCAGTTAAGCCGGAGCATAGGCTCGCGGATGCGTTGAAGGGCGTGGAGGGCGCCTACTGTCTCACGGTCGTCGTTGGAAACACGCTGCTGGCGGCGCGCGATCCACGCGGGTGGCGCCCACTGGTAATGGGCAAGCTCGGCGACGCTACGGTCTTCGCGTCGGAGAGCTGCGCACTCGATCTCCTTGGCGCGACGCTCGAGCGCGAGGTGGAGCGCGGCGAGATCATCGCCATCGACGAGAGCGGGATGCGCTCGATCTTCCCGCTCGAGAAACTGGAGTCGAAAAAGTGCGTGTTCGAGTACGTCTACTTCTCGCGTCCCGACAGTCAGGTATTTGGCGGCTCGGTGGACAGGGCGCGCCGCGAGCTGGGCCGACGTCTCGCTCGCGACTTCCCCGCCCCGACCGCGGATCTCGTCTTCAGCGTTCCCGATTCCTCCAACTCGGCGGCGCTCGGTTTCGCCGAAGAATCTGGACTGCCGCTCGAGCTGGCGCTGATTCGCAATCACTACGTGGGACGGACATTCCTTCAACCCACGCAAGCCGGACGCGACGCGAAGGTAAAAGTGAAGTACAATGCCGTTCGCGAAGTGCTCCGTGGAAAGAGCGTGGTAATGGTTGACGACTCCATCGTTCGCGGCACCACGACGCGCGGCCTCGTGAACATGGTCAGGGCCGCCGGCGCCCGCGAGGTCCACCTGCGTGTTAGCTCGTCACCGGTCACGGGGCCGTGCTACTACGGCATCGACACGCCGACCCGTGAGGAGCTGATCGCGGCCAACATGAGCATCGACGAGATCACGATCGCGGTGGGCGCCGACACGCTCGGATACCTCACGCTCGACGGGATGCTCGAGTCGGTGCCCGCTGGCCCATCTGGGTTCTGTCACGCCTGCTTCTCCGGCGACTATCCCACGCCACCACCTGCCGACCCGGAGAAGCTCCGCTTCGGCTGTGGCTGCTGACGCCGATGCCGCAATCGGTTTTTTTCTTCGGCAATGGATCCGCCGAGGGGACGCGCGACATGACGCGCGTCCTCGGCGGCAAGGGTGCGAACCTCGCCGAGATGACGACGCTCGGCGTTCCTGTTCCCGCCGGGTTCACGATTGCGTGCAGCGAATGCATCGAGTACCTCGGTAGCGGAAAGTATTCCGACAAGCTCCGGGCCGAGGTCGAGGGTAACGTCGCGCGGCTCGAGAAAGCGACAGGAAAGAAGCTCGGCGACCCGAAAAATCCGCTGCTCGTATCCGTAAGATCGGGATCCCCTGTCTCCATGCCGGGAATGATGGAGACGATCCTCAACCTCGGTCTCAATGATCGCGCGGTGACGGCGCTCGCCGAGCAGAGCCGGAACGCGCGATTCGCCTACGACTCCTTTCGCCGCTTCATCCAGATGTACTCCGACGTGGTGCTCGGCGTTTCGATTCACGACTTCGAGCACCTGCTCAAAGCGAAGCGGATGACGGAGGGCGTCGTCTCCGACGCCGAGCTCAGCGAAGGCGTTTTGAAGACGCTGGTCGAGGAATACAAGTCGGTCGTCCGGAACCGCACCGGCGCCGACTTTCCGCGCGATCCGGTCGCGCAACTCTGGGGCGCGATCGAAGCCGTCTGGAAATCCTGGACGCTCAAGAAGGCACGGGACTACCGCAAGGTGAACGGAATCGCGGAGGACCTGGGCACGGCAGTGAGTGTCGTCGCGATGGTGTTCGGAAACCTCGGAGATGATTCCGGAACCGGTGTCGCGTTTACGCGCAATCCGTCCACGGGAGAGAAGCGCTTCTACGGCGAGTTCCTGGTCAACGCGCAGGGTGAAGATGTCGTTGCCGGAATCCGCACTCCGCTCGACATCGACGAGATGGCGGAGAAGCTCCCCTCCGCGTACAAGGAGCTGCTGGAAACGCAGGACCGCCTCGAGCAGCACTACCACGACATGCAGGACCTCGAGTTCACCGTCGAGCGCGGGAAGCTCTATCTACTCCAGACGCGCACCGGCAAGCGTACCGCTGCCGCCGCCGTGCGGATCGCCCGCGACATGGTGAATGAGGGATTGATCGACAAGATCGAGGCAGTGGGGCGGGTTCCGGCGGCGCACCTGGACCAGCTGCTGCACCCGATCATCGACCCATCGATTCGCGCGACACCTCTCTGCGTCGGTCTGCCGGCGAGCCCCGGCGCCGCGAGTGGGCGCGCGGTATTCGATCCGGATACGGCTGCGCAACGCGCGCTTGCCGGCGAAAACGTGATTCTGGTCCGCGATGAGACGACTCCGGAGGATTTCCACGGCATCGTTGCGGCACGCGCCGTGCTGACCGCACGTGGCGGCATGACGAGCCACGCCGCCGTCGTGGCGCGAGGGATGGGAAAGTGCGCGATCGTCGGCTGCAAGGACATTCATGTCGATCTCGAGCGCAAGATCTTCAGCGTCAACGGTACCGACGTCGCGGAGGGCGACTGGCTGACGCTCGATGGCGCGACTGGCCGCGTCTTCGCCGGCGACCTCTCGACGGTGCCGAGCGAAGTCGTGCGCGTGACGAACGGAACGCTTCCTCGCGCGTCAGCGCCCCTCTATCAGGCGTACGCCGAGCTGCTCAGCTGGGCCGACGAAGTTCGGACCTTACGCGTGCGCGCGAATGCCGATACTCCCCGCGACGCGCGCATCGCGCGCAGCTTTGGCGCCGAAGGCATCGGGTTGTGCAGAACCGAGCATATGTTCTTCGAGGGCGATCGGATCACGGCCATGCGAGAAATGATCGTCGCGCGCGAAGAGGGTGGGCGCAGGCGGGCGCTCAACAAGCTGCTGCCGATGCAGCGAGCCGATTTCGAGGGAATCTTCGAGGCAATGGATGGGCTGCCGGTCACGATCCGGCTGCTGGACCCGCCCTTGCACGAGTTCCTTCCCCACGGAGGAGAGGAGGCCAAGCTCCTTGCTCGCACTCTCGACATCCCCCGCGCCGACCTGAATCGCATCATAGAGTCTCTTCGTGAGACTAATCCCATGCTTGGGCACCGCGGCTGCAGGCTGGGGATTTCTTACCCGGAGATTACAGAAATGCAGGGACGCGCGATTCTCGAGGCGGCCGTGCGCGCGATGCGGCGCGGCATCGTGGTCAAGCCTGAGATCATGATCCCGCTCGTCGCGACGGTGAAGGAGTTCGACAATCAGCGCGCGATCATAGAGGACGTGGCCGAGCGCGTACTCGGCGCAATGGGGGAAAAGCTGCCGTATTTGATCGGGACGATGATCGAGCTGACGCGTGCCGCGCTGACCGCGGGACAGATCGCGCAGTCGGCCGAATTCTTCTCATTTGGAACAAATGACCTGACGCAGACTACACTTGGGTTGAGCCGCGATGATGCGGGGCGCTTCCTTCCCTCTTACATTGAGCGGGGTATTTTTGCAGACGATCCATTCCAGGTGCTTGACACCGAAG
>JBGPHO010000043.1:0-13743 GCA_041484425.1 Gemmatimonadaceae bacterium | reverse complement strand
TTCGCGCGGTGAGATCGCCGGCGCTGATAGCATTCTCGACGACGTCGTCGGAGGCCGCCCTTCCGCTGGCGATGCAGTCGATGGAGGCGATCGGAGTCCCGCGGCGCATCGTCGCGTTCGTGATGCCGACCGGATACTCGTTCAATCTCGACGGATCTACGCTCTACCTGGCGGTGGCTTCGGTCTTCGTGGCGCAAGCGGCCGGGGTTCCGATGACGCTGACGACTCAGCTCTTCATGATGCTGACGCTCATGATCACGAGCAAGGGCGTTGCGGCCGTTCCGCGCGCGTCGCTCGTGATTCTTTCGGGAACGCTGGCGACGTTCGGACTGCCGCTCGAGGGTGTCGCGATCATCCTGGGTGTTGATGCACTGATGGATATGGCGCGCACCAGCACGAACCTGATCGGCAACTGTCTGGCGACAGTCGTGATGGCTAGGTGGGAAGGTGAATTCGCCGAGCCGCAGCTCGAAGTGCTCCTCGCGCAGGAAGGACTTCTTCCGATCGAATCTGTGCCCCCGGCACCGCGGACTTCAGGCGCAGCTCCAGCCGCTTCCTGAGCGGCGAGCCGCGCTCCATCAAGCCGCCGCTCAACGCCACCGTCACCGCCGCTCGCTCATCTACAAATAGCTGACGCGACAGGGCGCGGATGTGGAGCACGAGCTCTTCGGCCGCCAGAGTGAGGAGGGCATTGGCGCGAGGATCTCCCGCCGCTGCCGCTGCGAAGACGACCGGCACGAGTGAGGCAAACGCGCGGGCATCGGCTGCCGCCGCCCACGGAATGAGATCCTGCACATCCTCGCACTGCGTGGCGGCCAGAATGGGGAAGAGAAGGGCCGTCGGCGGCTCGCGTCCGTCGCTCGATGCCGCCACGATGCTCAGCGCGCGCTTTCCGATCCAGCCGCCGCTTCCCTCGTCGCCGAACGCGGGACCCCAGCCGCCGCAGCGGACGATTTCTCCGGCCGGGCTCCGGCCGTACGCGATCGAGCCCGTTCCCACGACGAGAAGTATTCCCGCACGGTCGTCAAACGCATCGTACATTGCGATCAAGCCGTCGGAATCGATGATGACTTCTTCCGCGAGCTCCTTCTCATCGAGTGCGGAATGCAGCGCCCGACGCTCTTCGTCGCGACCAGTCCCGGCGACGCCGCAGTAAAGAACGCGCGGAAACACGGCTCCCGGCTGCGCGATTTCCGCGAGAGCGCGGGTCACGAGCTCCGCGATGACGTCGGCCGAATGCTGAGCCTGTCCCGGCGACACTGCGGACTTTGGTCCGTCGACTGTAGCGAGAACCTCGCCCTCCGCTGTGCCAACGAGGACGCGGGTCTTCGAACCGCCTCCGTCAACGCCAACTACGATTTCACTCAATTCCAGCGGTCTCCATCAGTCGGCGCAGGGTGTGTGAAAGATGAAAGGATTCCGACCCCCATCGTGAACGACGTTCCGATCAGCACGTACCAGGGAAACGCGATGTGCGAGATTGGAGTGAGCGCGTCCTTCATCGATGGAAATGCCAGCATCATCGGCTTCGCGAACACCACAAAGCTCATCGCGATGATTCCG
Organism: Gemmatimonadaceae bacterium; assembly: GCA_041484425.1. Taxonomy (GTDB): domain Bacteria; phylum Gemmatimonadota; class Gemmatimonadetes; order Gemmatimonadales; family Gemmatimonadaceae; genus UBA4720. The sequence continues at coordinate 12,180 of JBGPHO010000043.1, read as the reverse complement.
ACCGCCATGCCGAGGATTGCATCCCTCTGGATGGCGCGTCTCCACAACATGCCCAGAAAGAAGCCGCCGAGCAACGCGCCGTACGTGAACGATGCGATCGAGAGCGCGATGACGACGACCGGCGTGCCCTGCTGCCTATACAGAAGCGCCGCGATCAGAAGCGTGGCACCCCAGAACAGCGTAAACAGCTTCGCCATCTTGAGCGTCCGTGGGTCGTCCGCCCTTCGACCGGAGAGCGGCAGATAGATGTCGTGAGTCGTTGACGCTGCCAGGGAGTTCATCGCGCCGGAATGCGCGCTCATCGTCGCCGCGAGAACGGCCGCCACGATCAGCCCTCGCAATCCCGCCGGCATCGAGTCCACGACGAAGGTGGGGAAGATCGAGTCGGGGACCGCAAACAGTCGCGCCTGATAAAACGCGTAGAGGCCTATTCCGATCAGGAGAAAGAGCGCGAACTGAAAGAAAACGGCGATGCCGCTGCCGATCAGCGCCTTGCGCGACTCCTTGAGGCTCGAGGCGGCCAACAACCGCTGCACGATTACTTGATCAGCACCATGCGATGCCATCGAGAGAAACGCTCCGCCAATCAATCCCGCGAAGAGCGTGTACGGCTTGTCGAAACCGAAGTAGACGTCGACCGCGCGCAGCTTCCCGGCCGCGTGAGCCTGGCCCAGAATAGCGCCCCATCCGCCGCTCACGCCTTTGCCGAGCAGGTACACGGCGGACAATCCACCGAGCAGATAGACGCTCGTCTGGAGTACATCGGTCCATACGACGGCACGCATGCCGCCGTGATACGTATAGATCAACGTCAGCGCGCCGAGCACCAGGATGGCGACGGGCATGACATACTGTGGCGGCACCGTTGGTCCGAGTATCAACGCGATCGGAATCGCAGTGGCGAACACGCGCACCGAGTCGGCAAACGCGCGGGTGACGAGGAAGACGATCGAGGCAAAACGGCGCGTCCCCACGCCGAACCGCTTCTCGAGCAGGGCGTAGGCGGTGACGAGATCGCCCTGATAGTACCGTGGCAGCAGCGTGTAGGCGACGACGATTCGCCCCAGCAGATAACCCGCAGCGATCTGGAGGAAGCCGAGATTAGTGGTGTAGGCGAGGCCGGGAATGCTTATGAAAGTCAGCGCGCTCGTTTCCGTGGCTACGACGGAGAAGAGAACCGCCCACCACGGAATTGCGTGCCCCGCTACGAAGTAATCCTTGGAGTCCTTCTGATTGCGCCCGAGCCAGACGCCGAGCAGCGTGGTCCCGATCAGGTACGCTGCCAGTACAATAAAATCGAGGGCGGTGAAATTAGTCTTCATTTCACCGCCCTCGATTTGTGCTGCTGACCAGCAGCGACTCTACGCAGAGAATGAGCTTCCGCAGCCGCACCCGCCGGTCGAATTCGGATTCTTGAACGTGAACCCCGAGCCCTGCATCGAGGTGACGTAGTCGATCGTGACGCCGTTCAGGTACTGCGCCGAGAACGGGTCCACGAAGACGTTGAAGCCTTCGCGCGGCACGACAACGTCGTCGTCTGCCGCCCGATCTTCGATGACGAGGCTGTACTTGAAGCCGCTGCAGCCGCCCGGCTGTACGCTCACGCGAAGCCCGCCCTGCTCGGCCGTGACGCCCTCGGCGTCCATAAACTTCTTGACCTCGACGCCAGCATTTGGCGTGACGTTGAGATCGATTTCAGGCTGTGACGAAACAGACATTTATCCTCCGATACTGCATGAAATTTAGCATCAAACCTTCTACTTGTGGTAGTGTGCCGTTAGCATCAAACCTTCTACTCGTGGTAGTGTGCCATTAGCATCAAACCTTCCACTCGTGGTAGTGTGCCGTTAGGCAGGTACGCCCATTCCGGGCAGTGTTGCCGGCTCCTCCCGGAACGACCGCGCTATCCAGCTGAAGGCCGCGGCGGCGATTGCCAGCATCACCAGCCCCGGAACGAGGTTCCCCAGCACCAGCTTACCGATCCCGAACAGCGATGAATACACTGCCACGATCCCGGCGATCCAGTTGGTCCAGGCTAGAGCGCCGCCGGGTATGCTCTCCCGCCCGAAACCCGCCCGTTCCGACACGACGGCCCAACCGGGGCCCCCAGGCCGCACCCGCCGGTAGAACGCCTCCAGCACGCGATCCGGCTCGGGTTTGGTGGCAAAGGTCACCCCTAACCAGACGACTGTACTCACCGCTACGGTAACGAGCATAACCCAGGCATCGGCCCGAAGGTCGCTGGCGGGGAACCGCGGCTTGATCACGTTGATCGCCGTGACTGAGACGACGACAGAGGCGATCATCGCGCTGATCTCACTCCAGGCGTTGATGCGCCACCAGTACCAGCGAAGGATCAGGACGAGTCCCGTGCCCGATCCGAGCGCGAGCAGGAATTTCCAGGCGCCTTCGATCGTTCCGAGATAGTGCGTAACGACCGCGGAGGCGAGGAACAGGAATATCGTGGCCCAACGGGAAATCGCCACGTAGTGCTTCTCGGTGGCAGTCCGGTTGAGGAACCGCTTGTAGAAATCGTTGACGAGGTAGGAAGCGCCCCAATTGAGCTGGGTGCCGACCGTAGACATGTACGCTGCCGCGAAGCCCGCCATCATGAAGCCGCGCCAGGGCGTCGGAAGCAGATCCACGAATGCCTGCACGTAGGCCGCTTCGTGATCGTGGGTGGGGCCAATGCCGGCTGGATAGAGCAGCACAGTGCAAAGTCCGGTGATGATCCAGGGCCACGGTCTGATTGCGTAATGCGCGACATTGAAGAAGAGCGTGGCGAGAACGCCATCGCGCTCGGTTTTCGCGGAAAAGATTCGTTGCGCGACGTAGCCGCCGCCGCCCGGCTCCGCGCCGGGATACCACGCCGCCCACCATTGCACGGAGAGAAAGACCGCCAGCGCGAGGAGCGGCATCCACGCGTAGGCCTCAATGCCGGTGGGAGTCATTTTCACCGGTAGCACTGAGAGCGCGGCGTCGGCGCTTCCAAAATGAGTTGTCAGGCCTTCCTTGAGCTTGTCCATTCCGCCCACAGCGCGGACGGCGTAAACGGCGAGAACGATGACCGCACTCATTTTGATGACGAACTGCACGAGATCGGTCCAGAGCACGGCCCACATTCCCGCGCCGGCCGAATACGCAACGGTGATTACGAAGCAGATCCCGACCGCGATCACTTCTCCAGGCACATTGCGTCCGAGCACGCTGACGTCGCGCAGGCCGAGCGAGATCGTAAGGATCTTGATCATCGCTTTGGTCACCCAGCCCAGGATGATCAGGTTGATCGGGATGGCGAGGTAGAGGGCGCGAAACCCGCGCAACGCGGCGGCCGGTTTGCCGCTGTAGCGGATCTCCGCGAACTCGACGTCGGTCATCACGTGGGCTCTTCGCCACAAGCGGGCGAAGAAGAATACCGTGAGCATTCCGCTCATCAGCATGTTCCACCAGAGCCAATTTCCGGCGACTCCGTGCGCGGAGACGAGGCCTGTCACGACGAGCGGGGTATCAGCCGCGAATGTCGTCGCGACCATCGATGCGCCTGCCAGCCACCACGTTACCTGCCGGCCGGAAAGGAAGTACTCGTTGAGGCTCTCTCCGCCGCGTTTTGTGAAGTAGAGTCCGATGCCCACCGAGAGGATGAAGTAGGCAGCGACAATCGCCCAGTCGATTGCAGTTAGCGCCATTGGTGGTGAGTTGAGGTGGACGGGCAAGACGCTTGCGTTGGCATTGCTAGCTTGCGTCGGTCAACGTAAAAGGACGCAAAAGAGTATCATTCGTTACCGTCAAACACGACCAACTTACAGGACACCCATCGATGATGCGATACTATCGGTTGCTCGCAGTTCTCCTTCCAATCTGCGGCGGCTGCGTTGTCGTCAGCAAGCAGATCGACCCCACGTCGGAGCTCGCCGAGGCCAAGGTCAGGCCGGGCATCACGATTCTCCTCGGTGACAGCATCCAGCTGATCCGGGGGAAGCGGATCGGGCTGCTGACGAACCAGACGGGCATCAATGAAAGGGGGGTCTCCGACATCGACCTCCTCAGAGACAAGAAGGCGCGCGACGCGGCCGTCAACCTGGTGCAGCTTTTTTCTCCCGAGCACGGACTGCGCGGAACCGAGGATCGGCAGAATATTGCGAGCGAAGTCGACCAGAAGAGCGGCCTGCCCGTTTACTCGCTCTATGGACAGCAGACCATGGCGCCGCCGGACAGCCTGCTGCGCGGACTCGATGCGCTCGTGTTCGATCTCCAGGACATCGGCACGCGCACCTGGACGTACGTCGGGGCAATGGTGTACTCAATGCGCGCCGCTGCCCGGGCCCACAAGCCGTTCATCGTGCTGGACCGGCCGAATCCGATCACGGGCTACATCATCGAAGGGCCGGTTCTCGACGCCTCGCTGGCCAATCCTGACGACCCGACGCCCGGACGACCCGGCCAGGCGTACGCGCTGTGGCCGATTCCTCTCAGGCATGGGATGACGATGGGAGAGCTGGCTCTCTACTTCAACGATGTTCTCAAGATTCACGCGGACCTGCACGTTGTGCCGGCGCTGGGGTGGAGGCGTGATGTCTGGTTCGACCTGACGGAACTCCCATGGGTGAAGCCGTCACCGAACATGCCCGATATCCACAGTGCGGTGCTCTATCCGGGCCTGGTCGCGTTCGAGGCGACCAATCTCTCGGTGGGTCGCGGAACACCAGGGGCGTTCCAGCGTGTCGGTGCGCCGTGGCTCGACGCCGCTGCCGTGGTGTCGATGCTCAGAGACCGGGAGATGCCTGGCGTTCGATTTTACAACGAGAGTTTTACGCCGGTAGATGCGAGCGACGGGAAGTACTCCGGCCAGACGATTCCCGGAATCAAGATCGTGGTGATCAACCGCAGCGCATTACAATCCGCGCGCGTCGGAGCGACCCTGCTATGGGCGATCAACAAGACGGCGGGTGCCAGGCTTACGATTCGGAATCGCGAATTCGATCTGCGGTTTGGCTCTCCCTCGGTGAGGGAGGCGCTCCTTCGCGGTGACGATCCGGATGTGCTCATCGACAAGGAGTACAAGGCTGCGTACGCTTTTCGTGAGGCGACGCGGCAGTACCTCATTTATCGGTAACTGCAAGCGATGGCCCGCGATCTGGCAACTACACGACTAACCAACTGGAAACGGAACAGGCGAGAGGTGCAACTATGCTTCTCGCGCCTCCCGCCTATTCAGTTGCAGTTTCTTGCCTCCAGTCGCTGTAGGAGCTTACTCCACCGACGCCTGCCGCTTGTTCAGTTGCAGCTGAGTCAGCATATCTTTTGCACGTGCTAACAATCTCTAATCCAGGAATCCGGGAGGCAGGGCATGCGCGTTCTCATGGTCTCATTGTCGGTGTTGGCCCTTGCGGCGTGTGGCGGACGCCAGGTCGAAGTTCGCACCGGCCCCGAGCCAGCGGCTGACGTCGCGCTTCAACTCACGAACAATCTGAGTCAGGCAGTCAACGTCTATGTCGTCAGCGGCGGCAACGACATCTTCCTCAAGCAGGTTTCGGCGAACAGCGTCGACCACATTCCGGTGGCGGGAGTCCCCGCCGGTGCAACTGTGAATCTCCGGGCCGTCACTGTCGATGGAACGCGCACCTATACCAAGAACAACGTCACCCTTTCCAGCAACTACGATTGGCGCCTGCCGTGACGAGACATGTGTCTCGGCAATCATGCTGCTGGTGGAAATAGGTCGTTGAAGGGCTTAGTTTTACGGGGCCGTCGTGTGTCACACGCCGGCCTCTTTTTTCTGCGCCGCCAGCCGGTGAACCGGCACGTCGGTTGCCCTGTGCTCACCGCCGGTCCCTGCTGAATGCCAACTCCTACCGATTATCTGAAGAAAGGAGCTCTCCGCGTAATCGAGCCGGCGATCAGCTTTTTGGCGCGCAACAACGTCAGCCCCAACGCGATCACGACCGTCGGAACCCTGTTGACTGTGGCGGCGGGCGTCGTCTACGCGACGGGCCACATCATGACCGCCGGCTGGATTATGGCGGTGACAGCCTTCTTCGATGTCGTGGATGGCGAGGTGGCGAGAAGGACAGGGCGCTCGACGGTTTTTGGCGCCTTTTACGATTCGACGCTCGACCGCATCGGAGACGGCGCTTTGATGGCGGGCTTAACGGTCTTCTACGCGACCAGTCCCGTGCACCACAGCCTCTACATGATGGTGGTGTGCCTGGCCGGCATCGTCGGGACGTTTCTCGTTTCCTACACGCGCGCGCGGGCAGAATCGCTCGGAATCGATGCGAAGGTCGGAGTGATGCAGCGCCCCGAGCGCATCGTGCTCCTGTCGGCTCCCCAGGCGCTGTTCGGTCTTTTCTGGAATGGATGGGTGCTCATCGCCATCATCATCCTTCTCACCGTTACGGCGTGGATCACGGCCGTGCAGCGGATCGCGTTCGTGCACCGCAATACGAGGCACGCGGACAACAAGCCGATCCGAATCATCACCGATCCAGCTTCACCCACTGCTTCCACAACCCCGTCGAAAACGTCGGGCATGCCGGCCTCGCGCCGAGCGCAATCTTAATAAAACGGAGAAAGAAATTGGCCAGATCGTCCTCTGGTGCCTCGCCTAAATCGATAGCACCGGCCAGCGGCCGGCTCGGCATTCTCACGCCCGGGCTTGGTGCAGTCGCAACAACATTCATGGCCGGGGTCGAGAGCATCCGGCGCGGCCGGTCCAAGCCGATCGGCTCGCTGACGCAGATGGCGACGATTCGGCTCGGGAAGCGCACCGAAAAGCGCACTCCCCTGATCAAGGACTTCGTTCCGCTCGCCAAGCTCGACGACATCGTGTTCGGCGCGTGGGATCCGATTCCGGACGACGCGCTGACGGCCGCGAAAAAAGCCGGTGTGCTCGAGGATAGGGATATCGAGCCGATTGCGGATTTCCTGAAGAGCATCAAGCCGATGCCCGCGGTGTTCGACAACAAGTACGTCACCCGAATTCACGGAACGAACGTGAAGAAGGGCAAGACCAAGCGCGACCTGGCCGAGCAGCTCAGGCAGGACATGCGTGATTTCAAGGCGAAGAACAAATGCGATCGGCTGGTCATCGTCTGGTGCGCATCGACCGAGATCTACATCAAGGCCGGACCGCAGCACGCGACTCTCGAGCAGTTCGAGAAGGCGATGGAGAAGAACGACGACGCGATCGCGCCGTCGATGCTGTATGCCTACGCGGCGATCATGGAAGGCATCCCCTTCTGCATGGGCGCCCCCAACCTGTGCGTCGATACGCCGGCGCTGATCAAGCTCGCCCAGGACAAAGGCGTCCCGATTTCGGGAAAGGATTTCAAGACGGGCCAGACGTGGATGAAGACCATCGTGGCGCCCGGACTCAAGGCGCGCATGCTCGGCCTCGCGGGATGGTATTCGACCAACATCCTCGGCAACAGGGATGGGGAGGTGCTCGATGATCCACAGTCGTTCAAGACGAAGGAGGAGTCGAAGCTGAGCGTCCTGCACACGATTCTGCAGCCCGATCTCTACCCGGACCTGTACAAGGACTTCACCCACGTCGTCCGCATCAATTACTACCCGCCGCGCGGCGACAACAAGGAAGGCTGGGACAACATCGACATCGTCGGATGGATGAACTATCCGATGCAAATCAAGATCAACTTCCTCTGCCGCGACTCGATTCTCGCGGCGCCGATCGTGCTCGATCTCGCGCTCTTCTCCGACTTCGCGCACCGAGCCGGAATGAAGGGAATTCAGGAATGGCTGTCGTTCTACTACAAGAGCCCGATGACCGCGCCGGGGCTGGAGCCCGAGCACGACCTGTTCATACAGCAAACGAAGCTGAAGAACACGCTCAGGCATCTCATGGGTGAGGATCAGATCACGCACCTTGGCCTGGAGTACTACGCGTGATGCTTCGCCGGCTCGCGTTCGTGAGTGCGCTGGCGGCCGCCCTCACCAGCTGCGGCGGCTCCAATCCGAAAGCGCTCGAGCTTCGTCTGTGGTCGGACAGCTATGCGCTTCGAGTGACGGTGGATCCCATGCCGCCGCGCGCTCTCGAGCGGGTGAACTACCGGATTGTCGTGCAGGACAAGAAGACGGGGCAGCCCATTGAGACGGGTGAAGGACGGATCTTCGCCACGAGCGCGGATCGCGCCAACACCAACGATGGACTCAAGAAAGAAAAGGAGGTCGGCACATACTCGGGACGGCTGTTCTTCGCGACGAGCGGGGACTGGGCTGTGGCGATTCAGTTCCGCCGCAACACGAATCCGCCGTTGGCGCTCGAGAAAGTCGATTGGATCCAGACCGTCCGTACCGCCAGCGAGCCGGGTACTTGATTCTCGTATGCGCCATTTTTTCAGATCGCAGCTGACGCCGGTGGATGTATTGCGAATCGCCGACGAATTCTTTCCCGAGATCGGGATGGAGCGCACCGGGCACACCGCGCGCTCGCGGGCATTCGCGGGAGACCTTGGCACGCTGCAGCTGAGTGTGCGCAAGGAAGGCGGCCACTACACGTTCGCGGAGATTTCCACGGATCAGACGGGGGAGAGCCGCCTCGACCGCAACGCGAAGAAGTTCTTCGTCACACTGCATAAGGCGGGGGATCCTCGCCACCGCATCGAAGCGGCTTACTAGGAATATTCTCCGCCGCTCGAGGATTACGTGCTTCCGCAGACGTCGGACATAGTCGTTGCGCTCAGGCAGCTTGCCGCCTACTGATGGCCTCGCCGGAGCTGGATCGCGGGGAGATCATCGCGCGCAACATTGGTGTCGGTTGCATCACGACGTTCGCCGGGTTTTTCAGCGGGGGAATGGTCGCGGTGCTGATCGCAAAGTTTATCGGAAGCATGCGAGGGTGTAGACCTGCCGAGGGGCTTCCGGCGTGCAATTGGTGGGTGTATGCTGGTGTCGGGGCGGTTGTCGGCGCACTCACACTGCCGGTTCTTGCATTGACACGGCTGAATCGAAGAAGGCCGAAGGCATAAGCGAACAAGGGAGAAGCGTGGCACGAGTAGACATCATCATGCCGCAGATGGGCGAGTCGATTGCCGAGGGCACGCTTTCGAAGTGGCTGAAGAAAGTGGGCGACGAGGTGAAGCGAGACGAGCCGATCTTCGAGATCTCGACCGACAAGGTCGACGCTGAGATCCCGGCGCCGGCTGCCGGAGTGCTTGCCGAGATACTCGTGAAGGAAGGGGAGACCGTGGCGGTGCAGACGATCGTTGCCCGGCTCGAGACCGAGAAGGGCGCGGCGATTGGAAATAGCGAGCGGCCCACGGCCGGCGGCGTAGTCAGCAGCTCGGAGCCGGCCACGGGTGCGAAGCCCGAGATGAAATTGGCAGCCGCGCCCCCCCAACGGGAAGGTACCACGGCACCGAGTCCAGCGCGTCAGCAGCCGGCCGCACCCGCAATCGCCGCATCGCATGGCGGTAACGGAAACTCGTTCGAGGATCGTGTCCGCACAAAATCTTCCCCCCTCGTCCGCAAGATTGCGGCTGAGCACGGGGTGAACATCGCGTCACTCCACGGCTCAGGAGTCGCCGGCCGCGTGACCAAGCGCGACATACTAGGCTATATCGAATCGGGTGCGTCCACAACGATCGCTGCGCCCGGAGCACGCAGCGGCGGCGTGCCCGGCGGCCACCTGCTGCCACTGCCCGAGCCGTGGGCGGGCGACGTCGTCGAGCCGATGTCCAAAATGCGAGCGCTCATCAGCGATCACATGGTCGCATCTCGACAGACGTCGGCACACGTCACGTCGTTCATCGAGATCGACTTCACACGCGTCGCACGCATCCGCGCGAAGAATCGCGCCGAGTTCGAAGCCACGACCGGACAGAAGCTCACCTACATGCCGTTCATCATCAAAGCCGTGACGCAGGGTTTGCAGGAGTTCCCGGTGATGAACTCGTCCGTGGCGGGCACGAACGTCATCTATAGAAAGCAGATCAACATCGGTGTCGCCGTCGCGCTCGACTGGGGACTCATCGTGCCGGTCATCAGACACGCCGACGATCTCTCGCTTTCCGGAATCACGCGTGTACTGAACGATCTGGCCTCGCGCGCCAGAGCCAAGAAGCTCTCTCCAGAGGAGGTTCAGGAGGGAACTTTCACGATTACGAATCCGGGTGTCTTCGGCTCGCTCATGGGAACGCCGATCATCAATCAGCCCCAGGTCGCCATCCTCTGCGTGGGTGTTATCGAGAAGCGCCCGAAGATCCTTCCGGGAGCGGATGGCGAGGATACGATCGCGATCCGTACCTGCGCTTACTTTTCAATCTCGTTCGACCACCGCGTGATCGATGGCGCGATCGCGGATCAGTTCCTCGCCTTCGTGAAGAAAACAATAGAAGCATTTCCGGAGACCGGACTCTAAGATGCCCAAAGCACTCACGATTCAGCGTTCGACGGTTCCTTCGACCGAGCGTGCAAGCTACACGAAGCGACTCAAGGTGCTGCACTCTCACTACGCCGCCGCGAACTGCCGCTTCTGGGTGTTCGAGGAGACGTCGCTTCCCGGCGCGTTCATAGAATTCACGGAAGCCGACGACGAACTGACACTCACCAACGCGCACGCCAATGCGCCCCACAAGACACTCGACCCAACGCGCGTATATCAAGAGGTCCAGCTCTAAAATGCCGGCGCGCTCGCTTCAGGTAGACGGTAACAAATGGGATATCCATCCCTCCGGGTACATCACCCAGTACACACAGGACGAGTACGCGCTGATATTCTCGCGGGGAGCGGGCAAGGATCGCGAAGTGCGCGTCACGCGCTATTCGCCGCAAGGGACTCGCTCGCGCGAGCAGGCGTTCGCCGAGTTGTCAGATGCGCAGCTGAAGGAGCTCTTCGAGCAGTCGCAGCCGAGCTTTACTTCGCCTGAGGCCGGTTACGAGCGGTGAGCGCGGATGCGGGCCGGCCGGCGTTCGTCGACCTGCACACCCACTCGACTGCCTCTGACGGCACTCTCCCTCCCGAGGGAGTAGTCGAGGCCGCCGAGCGCTGCGGCCTGACCGCTATCGCGCTCACGGATCACGACACGATCGATGGAGTTGCCGCGGCGCGCTTGGCGGGTGGGCGACTGGGCATTCGCGTAGTCGCCGGAGTGGAGCTGAGCGCGTTTGAGGGCGAGCACGAGGTCCACTTGCTGGCGCTCCATCTCACCCACCTCGAGGCTTTGAAGAAGCGGCTCGGTGAGCTACGCGCATCGCGTTACACACGCGCCGAGAAGATCGTGGACAAGCTCAACGCGCTCGGCATTCCGCTCACGCTGGACGAGGTGCTTCAGCAATCCAACGGCGGCGCCGTCGGACGTCCGCACGTGGCGCGCGCGCTGATCGCGCGCGGTGTGGTGCGCGAGTTTCGCGATGCGTTCACGACATATCTCGGCAACGCGGGGAGCGCGTTCGTCCCGAAGGAGCATTTTTCGATCGAGGATGCGATCGCAATCGCGCACGGCGCCGGCGGGCTCGCGATCTGGGCGCATCCAGGCGATGGCGGGCGACGCGAGAGGCTCGAGCCTCTGATCGCGGCGGGACTCGACGGCGTGGAGGTAAGGCATCCCAGCCATTCGTCGGAGGACATCAAGCGTCTGCAGGCGCTCGCTGATTTCTTCAACCTCGTGCCGAGCGGTGGGTCGGATTGGCACGGTGCCCCGGAAGGATCCCGCCGCCTCGGAATAATGAACGTGCCGCTCGAGTGGCTGGAGCGGCAGGACGAGAAGCTCGCGTCAGTCGCATCTTCGCCGAGCGCGCCATGAGGACCGACTAATGGATCTGGATAGTCGCGTCGCATTGGTCACCGGCGCGGGGACTCGCGTCGGACGCGTGATCGCGCTGGCGCTTAGCAAGGCCGGAATGCGCGTCGGCGTCCATTACTCGGGGTCGGAGAAGGGCGCGCGCAAGACCGCCGAGGAAATAATCGCGGCGGGGAGTGATGCGGTGACGTTGCCGGGCGATCTGACCGATCCCGCGACCGCCCCCAGGCTCATCGAGCACACGGTTAAGGTTTTTGGAGAGCTCGATGTCCTCGTCAATTCCGCGGCGGTGATGCTGAGGACGCCGGTCGGCGAAGTGCTGGTCGAGGACTGGGACGCGATGTTCGCGCTGAATCTGCGAGCGCCCTTCTTCCTGTGTCAGGCCGCTGCGCGAGTGATGGGGGAACGCGGCGGCGCGATC
>JBGPHO010000042.1:0-13799 GCA_041484425.1 Gemmatimonadaceae bacterium | reverse complement strand
TCGGGACCCAGATCGATGATCCAATCGGCGGTCTTGATGACATCGAGGTTGTGCTCAATGACGAGCACGGTGTTGCCGCGGTCAACAAGACGGTGGAGCACGCTCATCAGCATGCGCACGTCCTCGAAGTGGAGACCGGTCGTGGGCTCGTCAAGGATATAGAAGGTTCTACCCGTGTCGCGCTTCGACAGCTCGGCGGCGAGCTTGACGCGCTGCGCCTCTCCGCCTGACAGCGTCGTCGCCGACTGGCCGAGGTGGATGTAGCCGAGCCCGACATCGAACAGAGTCTGCAGCTTCTGGCGGACACGCGGCTGGTTCTCAAAGAACGCCAGGGCGTCTTCGACTGTCTGCTCCAGCACGTCGGCGATACTGAGGCCGCGGAAGCGCACTTCCAGCGTCTCACGGTTGTAGCGCTTTCCTTTGCAGACGTCGCACGGAACGTAGACGTCGGGGAGAAAGTGCATCTCGATCTTGACGAGACCATCTCCTTCGCACGCCTCGCAGCGCCCGCCCTTCACGTTGAACGAAAACCTTCCCGGCCCGTAGCCGCGGATCTTTGCTTCGGGCAGCTCCGCGAAGAGCTCGCGGATGGGTGTGAACAATCCCGTGTATGTCGCGGGGTTCGATCTTGGCGTCCGACCGATCGGGCTCTGGTCGATGTCGATGACCTTGTCGAGGTGCTGGAATCCCGTGATGCGCGTGTGCGCGCCGGGAATCACTCTGGCACGATAGAAGTGCCTCGCCATCGCGCGGTGCAGTATGTCCTCGATGAGCGTGGACTTCCCGCTGCCTGACACACCGGTGACGGCGACGAAAAGACCCAGTGGGATATCGACGTCCAGGTCGCGCAGGTTGTGCTCGCGCGCGCCCTCGATGCGAATCACCCGGGTGCGATCCATCCGGCGACGCACCTCGGGGATCGGAATCTCCAGCTCGCCGCGGAGGTACCGGCCGGTGATCGACTCCTTGTTGGCTCGAACCTCGGCGACCGTTCCTTCAGCGATCACGAGTCCGCCGTGCTTGCCGGCACCGGGCCCGAGGTCGATCAAGTGATCGGCAGCCTGCATCGTCTCCTCATCGTGCTCGACGACGATGACGGTGTTGCCGAGGTCGCGGAGCTGGCGAAGCGTGTTGAGAAGCCGCGCGTTGTCGCGCTGGTGCAGTCCGATCGACGGCTCGTCGAGGATGTAGAGCACGCCGACGAGGCGAGAGCCGATCTGCGTGGCGAGACGGATGCGCTGCGCCTCGCCGCCCGAGAGCGATTCAGCGGAGCGGCCGAGCGTCAAGTACTCGAGTCCGACATCGTTCAGGAAGCGAAGTCGCTCGCGGACTTCCTTTAGAATGGGCGCCGCGATTTCGGGGTCGAGGCCGGGCTTCCCGTTGCCGCGAACCGGAACGTTCTCGAAAAAGCTTTGCGCCTCAGTGATAGACAATTGCACAACGTCACCGATATTTCGCCCGGCAAGTGTGACGGCCAGCGACTCGGGCTTGAGCCTGCGTCCGCCGCAAGTCGTGCACGCGCTGGCCTGCATGAACTCCTCGAGCTCGAGTCGGACCGAATCGGATTCGGTCTCGTCGTAACGGCGCTGGATGTTGGAGATGATCCCTTCCCAGTGCGTGCCGGAGCTGTCCGCTTTTCGTCCGCTCTTCCCGCCCATACCGTAGAGGAGCTTCTCCCGCACCTCGGGCATGAGCTGACCCCAGGGTTTGTTGAGATCGAATCCAAACTGCCTGGCGAGGCCGGGAAGAATCACCTTCTTGAGATATCCATCCGGCTCGCCCCATGGCAGGATGACGCCCTCGAGGATGCTGATGCTCGAGTCGCCGAGTATGAGCTGCTCGCTCACCTCGCGGCGGGAGCCGAGTCCGCCACAGGCGGGGCAGGCCCCGAACGGCGAGTTGAATGAGAAGTGTCGCGGCTCGAGCTCCGGAAGCGAGATGCCGCACTCCGGACAGCCGTATTTCTCGGAGAAGAGGTGGGCGCTCTTTTCGTCCGCACGCTGAACTTCGACGAGCCCTTCGGCGAGCTTGAGTGCGGTCTCGACGGAATCGTTGAGACGGCCGCGGTCTTCAGAGCGCACCACGAGGCGGTCGACGACAACGGAGATGTTGTGATTCATCCGCCGATTGAGCTTCGGCGGATTGGCGACTTCAATCAGGTCACCGTCGACGATCGCTCGCACGAATCCCTGTTTGCGCGCGGCGTCGAACAGCTCGCGGAATTCTCCCTTGCGCCCGCGCACGAGCGGCGCCAGCACTTCGATCTTGCTCCCTTCGGGCCAGGTGAGAATCGAGTCGGCGATCTGTCCCGCGCTCTGACGCTCGACGGGGCGACCGCAGTTGGGGCAATGCGGAGTTCCGGCGCGCGCGTAGAGAAGTCGCAGGTAATCGTAGATCTCCGTGACAGTGCCGACGGTCGATCGCGGATTGTGTCCGGCGGACTTCTGCTCGATGGAGATCGCTGGAGACAGTCCCTCGATGGAGTCGACGTCGGGCTTTTCCATCAGGCCCAGGAACTGGCGCGCGTAGGCGGACAGCGACTCGACGTACCGGCGCTGTCCTTCGGCGTAGATGGTGTCGAAGGCGAGCGAAGACTTCCCCGATCCCGACAGGCCGGTGATGACGGTCAGGCGGTCGCGAGGGATCGTGACGTCGATGTTGCGGAGGTTGTGCTCGCGGGCGCCGCGGACGATCAGGGATTCTTCGGGCATAGCCTTGTAAACTCGCGGGTTGCAGCGCCAGACTCAAGCGGGCTTAATTAGGCGCGCAAGGCTGTCGCGGCAGCAATGTCACAGCTCAGGCGCCCAACTTGCATTTGGAGGGCCTCATGCCCGTATTAAAAGAGCTCATCGACGTCATTACGATGAAGTCGGACCGTCCCGTGCGCCGTCTGCTGGCGTATTACGCGATCGTGGCGGTCGTGGTCTTCATATTGGCGTACTTCTTCCCCGGTGAGATCGCGCGCATCGGCGCCAAGGGCCTCGGGGATGTCCCAGAGGGTCCGACCGTATTGACCGACGCGCTCAGCTCGTCGCCCACGGCATCCGTTAGCTTCGGCCCAGGAACGCTACTCGACGTCTCACTGACGACCGTACTGATTCTCATCGGCGCGCTGGTCCTGATACTTCCGGTGACGTGGGTTTATATGTCCGCCCGGCCCTCAGGGGGACAACACAATCAGAACGTTGTTCAGACGCTGATCATCCTCCCGTTGGTCGTCGCGGGCATCGTGTTCATCGTGCAGAACAGCCTGGCGCTGGCGTTCAGTCTTGCCGGAGTGGTGGGCGCGGTACGATTCAGGACGACGCTGCGGGACTCCCGGGACCTCGTTTACATATTCCTGAGCATCGTGGTGGGGTTCGCGGCAGGGGTCCAGTCGCTCGCCGTAGGCGCGGTTATCTCGATCGTCTTCAACTTCGTGCTGGTCCTCACCTGGCACTATGACTACGGCAGGAACATGCTGATGCCGACCGCGTCGGCGCAGTGGTCACGCCCGCTGCAAGCGCTCGCGAGTCCGACGGGAGACCATCAGATTCCCGATCGAGATCTCATCCTCTCGCTGACGCCGGCAAACGCGGCAGCGCTCGCTGATCGGTTCACGCGGGTCCAGAAAGCGGTCGGATCAAAGAAGAAGAAACCGCGCTTCGACTCGATCCTGACGGTCACGACCGACGTCGTTTCCGAAGCGCAGAGTCGGATAGAAGACGTTCTCGATAGAATGACCAAGCGGTGGTCGCTCGACGAGATCGTGACCAATACTGGAAAGCCGAGCGAGATCTACTACCTCACGCGCCTCAGGAAATCCATCCCGCGGGATGTGCTCCTGACTGCCATCCACGAGAACACGGAGGGCGTCATCGCCTCGGTCGATCTTGAAACGGGCGTGCCGGTCGAGAAGGAAAAGAAGGAAAAGAAGGAAAAGAATGATGGCGTGAAAGCATGACCAGCAGGAGCGGGCTCGCCCTGCTGCTGTGTGCCGCAATGCCGTTCGTAGCCGCGTGTCGCGAACCTCCCAAGGCAAGGGCGGCGGAGCTCCAAAAAATAGCAGCAGCGCGGAAGCAGGAGCTGGCGCGCCGGATAGCGACGGCGGACGCCGCTCCGGAGATGGCCCTGCCGATCGCGATGTGGATCATGCCCCCAGTGTTGCGGGAGATCTCCGGCCTTGCACTCACCTCTCGCGGGACCGTCCTCACGCACGACGACAACTCCGGACGAGTGTCCGAGATCGACCCTAGAACCGGAATTCTGGTCAAGAGTTTCTCACTCGTCGGAAACCAGAAGGAGGATTTCGAAGCGATTGCGATTGCCGGCAATGACATCTACCTGATGGCAAGCGATGGGAAGCTGTTCAGATTCAGGGAGGGGGCGGACGGACAACAGGTTCAGTTCATGATGTTCAATACCGGCCTGGGCAAGAAATGCGAGTTCGAGAGTCTCGCCTACGAGTCGGACAGCACGCGTCTGGTGATGGTGTGCAAGAGGATTCTCGACAAGCCGGCGCCGCACGAGCTCGTGATATACAAGCTGCCGCTCCCGCTCAATCGCGCGACATTCACAGCCATGCACGTGCCGATTCAGGAGGTCGCCGGATCGAACAAGTGGAAAAACTTCAGGCCTTCCGACATCACCATCGATCCGTTCACGAAGAACTACGTGATCATCGCATCCCACGAAAAGGGGCTTCTCGTCCTCACGCCCGACGGTGATGTCGTGCGCTCCGAGCCGCTGCCGGGCGACCACCGCCAGCCGGAGGGAGTTGCTATCACCAAGGACAGCATCCTGCTGATAAGCGACGAAGCGAACGTGAAACCAGCCGCGATTACGCTGTACAAATGGCGGCCACGATAAACCGCGCGCGTTGGGCTAGACGCAATTCCGTGATATCTCGGAATGTTCTGACACTGGCAGTGGTACTCGTTACCGCCGGCATTTCAAGCGCGGCGGCTCAAAACCCGCCAAGTGTTGGGACCGACAGCGTGGTCGTCGTTCCCGGAGAAATCTTCAGGGCCGGAAGTTTCCATCGCTTTTTGCTGGGTGACAACCATCGCGACGACTGGACGACGCCGATCAAGGTGCCCGTTCTCAACCTGAGAACGTTCCACGGCGGGCTGAAGCCCCTTGAGAAAGGGGGCGGCCAACAGACCATATCGCTCCGCTTCGCCGCGCCCGACGGCACGGAGTTCGTCTTCCGCTCGGTCAGGAAAGCATTCCGCGTCCTCCCCGAGCAGTACAGGGGCACGATCATCTGGTACATCGTCCGTGATCAGGGAAGCGCCTCACATCCCCTCGGCGCGATCGCGGCGGCTCCGATACAAGCTGTGGCTGGAGTGCTTCATCCGACCCCGGTCGTCGCGATGATGCCGGACGATCCCGTGCTCGGCGAGTTCCGAAAGGAGTTTGCCGGCATGCTGGGCGAGCTCGAGGAGCGTCCAGAAGTGCCCAAAGACGGTAACGGTATCGGATTCGCGGGCGCGAGCAAGATCATCGGCAGCGACACTCTTCTCGGGCGAATCAATACCGACCCGCAGACGCAGGTCGATGCGCGTGCTCTGCTCACTGCACGGGAGTTCGATCTGCTGATTGGAGACAACGACCGGCATCCGGACCAATGGAAGTGGGCACGCTTTGGAAAAAAGGATGAGACGCCCTGGGAGCCCATTGCGGTTGATCGCGACAAGGCGTTCGTCTCGTACGAGGGCCTGGTGATGAGCATCGCGCGCTTCGTGCAGCCGAGTCTCATCACCTTCGAGAACAACTATCCAAACCCCACACATCTATTCGCCAACGCTGGCGAGTTCGACCGCAGGATGCTGGGGACCCTCGACAAAACGGTCTGGGATTCGGTCGTGACCAGCCTGATGCAAAGGATTACCGATCGAGTGATCGACGACGCAATTGGAGCATTGCCGCCGGAGTACGCGAGCAACTCCCGCGGAATTGCGGCAACGCTGAAGGCGCGACGCAACGCTCTGCGTGGCGCCGCCGATCGTTATTACCACGAGCTATGGCGAGTTGCGGACATCCACGGTACGGATGCGGACGACGAGGCAACTGTGGTCCGGTCCGGCGAAGGGCTAGTCGATGTTCGGATCTTGTCGGGAAATGGCACCCCTTACTTCTCACGGCGGTTCGACCTGGCGGAGACGAAGGAGATTCGCATCTACCTGCACGGTGGCAATGATCGCGCGACGGTCGAAGGGAATGTGCGACGCAGCATCCCGGTGAGAATCATCGGCGGGAACGGTACGAACACGTTCGTCGATCTTTCGACGGTCGGCGGCAAGAGAAATCCGACGAGATTCTATGACGCCGGAACCGTTGAGAATGTGAAATATGCGAAGGACACAGTCGACGAAAAGAAGAACATCGACAACGCATTCAACCACTCCTTCAATCGCAGGCCGTGGGTGCGGGCTTACGGCGAGCTGATCCCTCCCTTGGCCGACAATGGCTCCACGATTCGTCCCGCTGGCAGTGTGCATTCCCAGCACGGCCTCGGGATCTATCCTGTAATCGGACTGGCGCGCTACGGATACGGGTTTCGCAAGGTTCCGTACTCGAGCATGGTGCAGGCGGACGTCGCGTATTCGGCAGCGAGCAATCGCATGCGGATTCGCAGCGCGCTGGACAAGCGATTCGAGGAATCCGACGTGCATGTTCCGGTTACCGCCAGCATGTCGCAGTTCGAGGTCGTCGAGTTCCACGGCTTCGGGAACGACGTTCCGGATCTGACTGGACGTTTCTACGGGGTAAGGGAGAGGCAGTGGCAGTTCAATCCGGGTATCGGCCTGTCGTTCAGCCCGGTCAGCGACATTTCCATCGGGCCGATCGTCCGCTACACCAGCACCGACAGTCTGAGCAACCGGTTCATCGCGCAGCAGCAACCGTACGGCTTCACGCGATTCGGCCAGGCTGGGCTGCGGCTCAAGGCGCACCTCGACAGCCGCTACGTCCCGGATACGTTGAAACCGCGCCTGGTCTTTGATCTGACGGGGACCGGATACCCGGGATTCTGGGATGTCTCGACTCCATACGAATCGATTGACGCTCTGGTAAAGGCCTTTTTCACACTGCCCTTCTCGAACAAGCCGGTGCTGGCGTTTCGGGCTGGCGGCAAGAAGCTGTGGGGCAGCTTTCCCTATTTTGACGCGGCTTTTCTCGGCGGATCAGAAACGTTCAGGACGGAAGAGCGCCAGAGATACGCGGGAGATGCTTCGCTCTATGGCAGCGCGGAGCTGCGGGTTCCTATCGCGAAGTTCCCCTTCATCCTCCCGCTCGACGTCGGTGCGCTGGGCTTCACGGATGTGGGGAGAGTCTACTTGAACGGCGATTCGCCCGGCGGATGGCATTCGGCGGCGGGCGCAGGACTCTGGGTTGGGTACCTCAACCCGGGGACCAGCGTGAACGTGCTGTTCACGAATAGCCACCATAGTCGAATAAGCACCAGTGTCGGATTTGCGTTCTGAGGTGAGGACGCGCTGACCAACGTGCCCCAGCCCCGGCGAGCCCGGGCGCGCGATCGTCGCGCGCGCAGAGTTGGAAACGCGCGCAGAGTTCGACAGTTGTTGTGGTCGGTTGCGTTGCCAGGATTCGTGCTCTGC
The DNA here is from genome assembly GCA_041484425.1 of Gemmatimonadaceae bacterium. Taxonomy (GTDB): domain Bacteria; phylum Gemmatimonadota; class Gemmatimonadetes; order Gemmatimonadales; family Gemmatimonadaceae; genus UBA4720. Next base: position 6,198 of record JBGPHO010000042.1, on the reverse strand, counting down.
TGCTCGCGAGATGAGCCTCCAACTCGGTCGCGGCCGGGCGCGGCCCCGCCAGAGCTCGCGCTCGCCGGAGCGCCGGTGATGATCGGCGCCGGCGATATCGCGGTGTGCGGTACGGACGGAGACGAGTCAACCGGCAAGATCGTGGACAGCGTGCTCGCGTTCGACAGCGTCGCCAGAATAACGAGCATGGTTTTCACGATGGGCGACAATGCGTATCCATCTGGATCGAGCGGAGTGGACAGGGATTTCCCGCGCTGTTTTTCTCCGTCGTGGGGAACGAAACGCATCATGGGCGTTATTCATCCTTCTCCCGGGAATCACGACTACGACAGTGGCACTGGTGCGCCTTACTTCACGTATTTCGGGGCGCGCGCGGGCCCGCCGGGAAAGGGCTATTACAGCTACGACTTCGGCGGCTGGCACGTGGTGTCACTCGACAGCGAGCTCTATTTCGAGCACGGGAGCCCTACGGAGGCGAGGGCACAGGAGAACTGGCTCCGAGCGGATCTCACGGCCCACCAAACACTCTGCACCGTTGCCTACTTTCACCGACCGCTTTTCTCATCGGGAATCCACGGACCAACGGCGGAAATGCACCGATTGTGGAGCATACTCTATGACAGCGGCGTCGATCTCGTGCTCAACGGGCACGACCACGACTACGAGCGATTTCTCCCGCAGACACCGGACGGCGCCGCAGACTCCGCTAAGGGCGTAGTGCAGATAATCGCCGGCACCGGTGGAGGGGATCTCCGTCAATTCCGCAGTCCTCTCGCTCGCAATTCCGTATTTCAGATTCACGGACGCTTCGGGGTGCTGAAGCTGACACTCGGCCTTGGCGAGTATCGCCACGCATTCATAGACACCGACGGTCGAGTCTGGGATCCCGGCGGCCGACAATGCCATTAGCGCAGAGTGTGCGATAGTATTCCTGTAGCGGCACCCACCATCAACTCCGAGCCATGGGCATCTCGCCGGACTCCTATCTGACTCTCAGCAGCACAGGCTCTCACCAGCTGAGAAACGATTCGGACATCCGGATCTCGGCGATCGACATCGGGTCGAATTCCATCCGTCAGACGATTGCCGATGTTTCGCCCACCGGCGTCATCCGCGTGGTAGACGAAATGAAGGCCGCGCCCAGACTCGGCGCCGGTCTCGATAAGAAAGGGTCGCTCAGTGAGATCGCCATCCAGAACGCGCTCAGCACGTTGACCCGGATGGCCACGCTCGCGACGCAGCTCGGCGTGAAGCGCACTGAAGTCGTGGCCACGAGCGCCGTGCGCGAAGCCAGCAATGGAGAGCAATTTCTCAAGCAGGTGCGGACGGAGACAGGCCTCAAGGTGAGAGTTCTCCGCGGCGAGGACGAAGCGCGCCTCAGCTTTCGGAGCGCGCTCGCACACTTCGATCTGGGAGTTGGCCGCGCGGTGGTCATGGACATCGGAGGCGGCTCGCTCGAGCTCGCGCTCAGCGCCGACGGGCTCGTCGAGCGTTTGATCTCGCTGCCGCTGGGCGCCATTCGCATGACGGAGCTTTACCTCGGCCCGTCAGCAAAGAAGAAAGGAATGCGCAAGCTCAGAAAGCACGTTCGACTCGAGCTGCGTCGTCGTCTTTCGGCGCGTCATTGGCACACCGCGAGAATCACTTGCTCGGGAGGCACCTTCACCAGCCTGGCGGCGATCTACCTCGCGCGCATTGGGATGGAGAGTGCGAAGACAGTGCACGGAACGGTCATTCCACGCATCGAGCTCGAGCACATGGTCGACATGCTGCACAACATGTCGCAGGACGAGCGGCAATCGGTGCCGGGACTGAGCGAGGCAAGGAGCGATATCATCGTGGCCGGGCTGGCGGTCGCGGCCGAAGTCGCGGCACGCCTTGAAGCGAAGGAGCTGGTGATTTCGGGTTACGGCATCAGGGAAGGCATTCTGCTGGAGAGCGCGCACGTCGCACCGGCGCCCGCGGATCCCGGTGAGGCACGGGAAAGGTCGGTGCGAGAGCTGGCGGAGCGATCACACTACGAAGAGCCGCACTCAAAGCACGTTCAGAAGCTCGCGCTTCAACTGTTCGATTCCATCGGCCAGCGGTTGGGGTGCGCGCAGGATGACAGAAGACTGCTCGCAGACGCTGCCCTGCTTCACGACATCGGGTATCACATCAGCTACGACAAGCACAACAAGCATTCCTACCACTTGATACAGCACGCCGATTTGCTGGGCATGACACCGGCGGAGCAGGTGATGGCCGCGAACGTCGCGCGTTATCATCGGGGCGCGGAGCCAAAGAAGAAGCACGCCAACTATGGCGGTCTCGAAAAACCCATGCGCGATACGATCAAGAGGCTGGCCGCCATCCTGCGCGTCGCGGATGGCTTCGACCGGGGCCACGCCAATGCCGTCACGGAGATTAGGGTCCGCTGGCTCGACCGCGCTTTGAGACTCACGGCCGTTCCCCAGCGACAGGGTGCGAACCTGCGGCTGGAAATTTGGGGGGCGAGTCGTAAATCGAGGCTGCTCTCCGAGGTCGCAGGCGTTCCAGTCGAAATCGTGGCGCCGGACGGGGCTGTGATGACGTACGACGACGAGGTCGGCGCAGCCGACTAAACGTTCGCGCGCAACCCGGAACGCGTTTCCCGCACGGGCTGCTCGTCGAGCGCGGGGTGAGGCGGCAAGATCCCCCAGGAATTCACCAGCAAGCGCTCGTGGGCGGAAACGACTGGACCCGCGCCCGGCTTCCTCTGTACGTACGCGCCTTCCGCATCCAGATCCCACGCCTGCCTGTTGTCGGTGAGGCACGTATCGAGCAGCGAGCAAATGCGCGGATGCAACTGCCTGTCTTCGACGGGAGTAACGACCTCCACACGCCGATCGAAGTTGCGCGGCATCCAATCCGCCGATCCGAAATAGATCTCCTCGTCGCCGGCGTTGGCGAAATAGAAAATGCGCGAGTGTTCCAGAAAGCGTCCGACGATGCTCATGACTCGGATATGATCGCTGATGCCGGCAATGCCGGGTCGCAGGCAGCAGATCCCACGAACGATCAGATCGATCTCGACGCCAGCCTGAGAAGCCTCATAGAGATGCTGGATGATCTCGGGGTCCACCAGCGCGTTCATTTTCGCGATGATCCGCGCGGGCTTCCCGGCACTGGCGTTGTCCGCTTCCCTGTCCACCATCTCGGTGAATCGCCTCCGCATGTTGGCCGGCGCCACGAGCAGATTCCGGTACTCGCTCTGGTGGGAAAAACCGGTGAGTGCGTTGAAGAGATCGGTCAAGTCCGCGCCGATCGATGGGCTGCTCGTGAGAAGGCCGAGGTCCGTGTAGACATGAGCCGTCTTCGAGTTGTAGTTGCCGGACCCAACGTGAGAGTAGCGTCGAATTCCGTCGGGCTCCCGCCGGACGACGAGGACAGTCTTCGTGTGCGTCTTGAGACCGGGCAGACCGTAGGCGACGTGCACTCCGAATCCCTCGAGCGTCCGTGCCCACGTGATGTTGTTGACTTCGTCGAATCGGGCCTGCAGCTCGATCAGGACGGCCACCTGCTTTCCGCGTTGTGCCGCCTCGGTCAACGCGCGCACGATCGCCGTGTCGCCCGACGTGCGATAGAGCGTCATCTTGATCGCGAGCACGTTCGGATCGACCGCGGCCGACGTCAGGAAATGCTCGACCGACGCCGTGAATGAGTCGAACGGGTGATGCAGGAGTATGTCCCGCTCGCGGATTGCGTCGAAAATGGAACGCGAGGAGTCTCGAAGCTCGGGTGGAGTCACAGCGACGAATGGCGGATCCCGCAGCTCGGGGATCTCCATTGTCGCGAGCCACATCAAGTCGCCGAGGTCGAGCAGGGGTCCGGTCTCGACCAGATCAGACTCGGTCAGCGCGGGCATTTCCGGAGGCTGGTCTTCCAGGAGCTCGGCGAGCAGAAGCTCACGCAGCTCCGGGGGGGTCCCTCTCTGCACCTCGACGCGAACCACCTCGGCGAAGCGACGCTGGAAGACCTGTTCCTCGATTATCGTGAGCAGGTCTTCGTCTTCGTCCGAGTGCGCGAGCTCGAGGTCGGAATACCGAGTGACGCGGAAGGTGCTGAAGCCGCGAATCTCCATTCCCGGGAAGAGCGCTCCCAGGTTGGCTCCGATAACCCGCTCGAGGGGGACAAACTGGTTCGGCCTGCCAAACGGGATCCACCGGGGCAGAACCTTCGGCACCTTTACGCGCGCAAAGCGAGTGGCATTGGTCGCCGGGTCATAAACCTGAACGGCGAGTGAGAGCGAGAGGTTGGAGATGTACGGGAACGGATGCCCGGGATCGACAGCGAGAGGGGTGAGTACTGGAAAGACCTGTGATTCAAAAAACTGATCTACGACCTGCCATTCAACGGGAGTCAGCTCCTCGATCCGCACGATCCTGACTCCGTGTTGTTCCAGCTCGGGCAGCAACACGTCGTAGAGGCATTTGCCCTGTTGGTCCACGAGCTCGGCCACGCGCTCAATGATTGCTGTGAGCTGCTGGGTGGGCGTCATGCCGTCGGGCGGGACGTGCTGCACACCAGCGGCAATCTGTCGCCTAAGGCCCGCAACCCGGACCATGTAGAACTCGTCCAGATTGGTGCTGAAGATTGCGAGGAACTTGAGGCGCTCGAGCAGCCGGTTCCTGGGGTCGAACGCCTCGTGGAGCACCCGGGCGTTGAACTCGAGCCAGCTAAGCTCGCGATTGATGTAGAGGGAGGGGTCGATGGGGGCCATGGTACGTGGATGATAGCGCGAGTGCCGTGCCGCGCCGGGTTTAACGTTCGTTCAAAGACCGACCGAGCGTTAGATTCTGATCACCTTCATTTCGGAATCGTTACGTGGGCCACACCGACGCGGTCGTCGTTCTCACTACACTCGCCTCAACTGACGAGGCCGCCAAGTTCGTTCGCGCGTTGCTCGATCGACGGCTTGTTGCGTGCGGCACAATCCTTCCCGCCGCGCGGTCGCTGTATAGGTGGGAAGACAAGCTCGCCGACGAAACCGAGGTCGTTGTGATGCTTAAAACGCGCTCCGGAGCCGTTCACGGCCTCGAGAAGGCATTCAAGGAATTGCACCCCTACAAGGTCCCCGAGCTCCTCACAATCCCCGTGTCGGGCGGGCTCGAACGCTACCTTGGGTGGATCAACGCCGAGACGAGCCTAACCATCGTCTAAATCGTCTTAAAGGGGTGAGCCCCGCCGCGCCTTCCAGCACACAACCCTTCATGACATCGACGCGTGCCGCGCTCGCGGTAATCGTCGTCGGCCTCTGGCTCGGCGGGCTCGCCATGATGCACCGCCGCAACGCCAACGTGAGCCAGGCGCAGCAGCTCGCCCAGGTCGCGCTGAGGCTCCAACCCGAGACGTTCTACTACACGATCGAACGCGACGGACAGCAGATCGGCGCGGCATCGTCGGCGCTAGATACGACCGCCAACACGCTCATCAGCGAGGAATACTTCGTCGGCGACTATCCGATTGGGAAATCGCTCGAGCGGACGTCGGCGCGCTGGCAGACGAGACTGACGCGGGGATTCCGGCTCGCCGACCTCACCATCGACATTGCTCGGCCAACGCGTCCCTTCGCGATCAACGCATCGGTCCAGGAAGACACGCTGCTCTTCATCGCCGGAACGACGAAGAGGGGCGGGCATCCTCCGGCACACTACACGTTCATACCGCCCTTGTTCACGCCGTCGCTCGCGCCCGTCGCGTTCATGCTGGGTGGTCCGCACACGATCGGACGAAAGCAGAAACTCTCGGTGTTCGATCCCACTACTCGACTCGTGATCCGGCCCGAGCTCGAGATCCGCGCCGAGTCGCTGTTCACGGTCGTGGACAGTGCCGCGATGGACGCGGCCGGAGGCTGGTCGGTGGCGCACCGTGACACCGTGCGCGCGTGGCGCATTGAAGGAGCACCTCAGGGTCTCACGGCATGGGTTGACGCCGAGGGGCGGATTGTTGCAGCGCAGAGCGGTGATCTCAGTGCTATCCGCACCGCCTTCGAAATCGCATTCAAGAACGCAAAAGCCAAAACCAAATGATAGAACTGAGAAGTCTGACCAAGAAATACGGCTCGTTCACAGCCGTTGATTCCATTGATCTCTCTGTCCCAGACGGCGAGCTGTTCGGATTCCTGGGCCCAAATGGCGCGGGCAAGACGACGACGCTGCGCATGATCGCGGGAATCCT